>NZ_JBWLUT010000011.1:0-10025 GCF_056504575.1 Blautia sp. CGZ-1-C1 | reverse complement strand
AGGAAAACAGTCCGAAATTGACGGATTAGTTTACGAAGTAGTAAGAATGGGAGAAGAATATCACGTTCCGGTACCCGCATATGAGAAAGTGGCAGAAAAACTCAGAGCCCTGTAGCGAAGCGGATTGCGAATATCCGCTTGACCACCGAAACAACATGAAAAAGGGATGCGAATTACTCGCATCCCTTTCGTACTCATTTGGACAATAAAATTATAATTTAATTATAATTAACTTTAATTCAGCAATTATAATTATAACTGAGGACCAGCTGCAACAAGTGCTTTACCAGCAGCGTTTCCTTCGTATTTAGCAAAGTTCTTGATGAATCTTCCAGCAAGATCTTTAGCTTTTACTTCCCATTCAGAAGCGTCAGCATATGTGTCACGAGGATCAAGGATACCTGTGTCTACGCCGTTAAGCTCTGTTGGAACTTCGAAATCGAAGAATGGGATCTTCTTAGTAGGAGCGTTAAGGATATCTCCGTTAAGGATTGCATCGATGATACCACGAGTATCTTTGATGGAGATACGTTTTCCTGTTCCGTTCCATCCTGTGTTAACCAGGTAAGCTTTTGCTCCGCTCTTTTCCATTTTCTTAACAAGTTCTTCTGCGTATTTTGTCGGATGCAGTTCAAGGAATGCCTGTCCGAAGCAAGCAGAGAATGTAGGTGTAGGCTCTGTGATTCCACGCTCTGTACCAGCAAGTTTAGCTGTAAATCCAGACAGGAAATAGTACTGAGTCTGAGCTTCTGTCAGGATAGATACCGGAGGAAGTACGCCGAAAGCATCTGCGGACAGGAAGATTACGTTCTTAGCTGCCGGTGCAGAAGAAATCGGGCGAACGATGTTTTCAATGTGATTGATCGGATAAGATACACGAGTATTCTCTGTTACGCTCTTATCTGCGAAATCAATCTTGCCTTCAGCATCAAGTGTTACGTTCTCAAGAAGAGCGTTACGTTTGATCGCATTGTAGATGTCAGGCTCAGATTCTTTGTCAAGGTTGATAACTTTAGCGTAGCATCCACCTTCGAAGTTGAATACGCCGTTGTCATCCCAGCCATGCTCGTCATCACCGATCAGGAGACGTTTCGGGTCTGTGGGAAGAGTAGTTTTACCTGTTCCGGAAAGACCGAAGAAGATAGCTGTGTTTTCGCCGTTCATATCTGTGTTTGCAGAGCAGTGCATGGAAGCCATGCCTTTCAGTGGAAGGAAGTAGTTCATCATAGAGAACATACCTTTCTTCATTTCTCCGCCGTACCATGTGTTTACGATAACCTGCTCTTTAGTTGTGATGTTAACCTCGAACATTACAGCTGTTTCGAGGGTTCAGGCCTAATTCTTTATAGTTTTCAACTTTAGCTTTGGAAGCGTTGTATACAACGAAATCTGGCTCGAAGTTTTCAAGTTCTTCAGCTGTTGGCTGGATGAACATATTTGTTACGAAATGTGCCTGCCAAGCAACTTCAACGATGAAACGGATAGCCATACGAGTATCTTTGTTAGCACCGCAGAATGCATCTACTACGAAAAGTCTCTTGTTGGAGAGCTCTTTTTTAGCGATTTCTTTTACTGCATTCCATGCTTCCTGAGTTGCAGGATGGTTATCGTTTTTGTATTCGTCTGTTGTCCACCATACTGTATCTTTGGAGTTCTCATCCATAACGATGTATTTATCTTTAGGAGAACGTCCTGTGTAGATACCTGTCATAACGTTAACTGCACCAAGTTCGCTGACATGACCTTTTTCAAAGCCTTCCAGTTCCGGTTTGGTTTCTTCTTCAAATAATACTTCATAAGAAGGGTTGTAGACAATTTCTGTAGTTCCGGTAATGCCATACTTGCTTAAATCGATTTTTGCCATCTTACGTTTAACCTCTTTTCTTCGTTAATGAAAGCGCCTGTTTAAACAGGCTTAAGATACCTTACCATAAAAGCGAATGGGTATCGCTTCTCTTTTACTATTATACATATTTAACGCTTAAAATCAACAGGATTTTTGCGTTTTTTTGAATTTTGTTAAAGATTTATCAACTTAAATCTGATAAAAATCCGTCACTTTTCACAAAAGGTATGTAAATTTATTATAGTGGCAATATGGGAATACTATTCGTGGATATGATAATATTCTGTCTGGATGGAACAGACGGCAAAGACAACCAGGAAATACTAACCAGGAGAGCTGCCACTATGTGGTTGTGCCGAAGAAAGATGCATGTTAAAATAGGAAAGAATTATCCGGCTGAAAAATGACAGAGTATTGTGCAGCAGAGAAAAATAAAGGTTACTGTGAACGGAGTGAACAGTAACAAATAAAGAGAGGATGAAGATTATCAAAACTTATTATTTAATTGATTATGAAAATGTAGGAAGTGAAGGCTTCAAAGGATGCGAAAAATTACGGGAAACAGATATTATCCATCTTTTTTATACAGACAACAGCAGAAAAATAGACCTTGATATTATCAATGATCACGGAGAGTCAAAACTGATCACACATAAAGTACCGACAGGAAATCAGTCAGCAGATATGCATCTGGGCTCTTATCTGGGATATCTGATAGGAAAAGAGTGCACAGGGCAGTATGAAGAATGCAAAATTGTTGAAATCAGCAAAGATACAGGATTTGACCATATTATAGAGTTCTGGAAAACAGAAAAAGATGTGAAAGTCTCCAGAAATGAGAAGATTTCCGGAAAACAGGTGCATACAAGGAAACAGGTAAAAAAACAGACCGGTAAAGAAAAAGACGGACAGATGACCGAACAATCCGGTCGAAGAAACAGAAAAACAGTTGGATGAACAACCTGAAAAACAGTCTGTCAAACAATCAGAGAATCAGAATACAAAAAAGCCAAAACAAAAGATAATTGACATGAATGCCGGAACAAAGAAATTACAGCAGGAACTGGTATTGGTTCTCGACAAAGCAGGCATGCCAAAGGAAGTAGTAAACTATGTTTCTACAACTGTGGAGAAAAATGCAGAAGGCAAAAACAGAAAACAGCAGATTTACAGATCTATCATTTCCAAATACGGACAGACAAAAGGACTGAATATCTATAACCATATTAAAAAGAAAATTTAATGGAATAAAAAATAGCGGAATAAAAGAAGGAGGCCGGGAACCTTATGGATTCCCGGCAAAAGTATGAAAAAGAAAAAGTTTTATTTGCAATTACTCTTTTCTCTGTACAGGTAATAATATAACCAGGAAATGTGAGAAATATGTGTGTGAGAATTTGAAAAAACTGTGAAATGAATGGAAATTTAAAGTGAACAGGCAGGAAAAAGAGAAAATATAGCAGGAACAATAATCCTTAAAAAAATGGGAGAAAGCATTAGACTATGAATATACAGATTTTTGGTACAAAGAAAAACTTTGACAGCAAAAAAGCAGAACGCTACTTCAAAGAACGGGGAATTAAATATCAGTTTATAGAGATAAAAGAAAAAGGCTTAAGCAAAGGTGAATTCCAGTCCGTCTGCCAGGCAATTGGTGGTTATAACAGGCTGATAGATACTGATTGCAAGGACAAAGATCTGCTGGCATTAATCACCTATATTGCGGAGGAAGACAAAGCAGAGAAGATCCTCGAAAACCAGAGTATTATCAAAGTCCCTGTGGTAAGGAACGGAAAACAGGCGACAGTGGGATATCAGCGCAGAGATTTGGAAAAACTGGAAATAAAAAATGTGAATGTATTTATTATAAGAGAAAAAAGGAAAAATAAAAAATGGCAAAGATCAGAATCATAAAGAAAAACAATGACTGCAGCATGGAATACGAAGTAGGTGATATTTGCGAGGTCAGCGCAGGCACCTGGCCTGGCGGTGTCCACATTCAATCGGCCGCTTTGCCCGAATCCCGGTTTCCCTTGATAAAGAAGAATATATGGAACTCAACACAGAACCGGAAGAACCTGACAGTGCGGAAAATGAAAACACTTCGAAGACACCGGAACACGATATCCATGCAGGCGACATTGTGCAGCATTTCAAAAGAGAATGGGTATCCCCGGATACTTCCGAATATCTCTATAAAGTCCTTGCAGTAGCTCATCACACAGAAAACGGTGAAAAACTGATGATCTACCAGGCGCTCTACGCACCTTTCAAAATCTGCGCCAGACCCTATGATATGTTCATGAGTAAAGTAGACAGAGACAAATATCCGGATATTAAACAGAAGTACAGATTTGAAAAATATACTGAAAAATAGAGGATTGATATTTTATGGAATTGCTATAGTAAAACTGGCACTTCTGCCTGTACAAAAATATTTTGTTGCTGTATAGTAATAACAAATAATAACAGCACACGTTTCCAGAGATTTTATGGGATTATCTGAAAAAAATGTGCAGAAAGAACGAAGGGAAGGAAATATGCAGAAAGTATTAGTAGTTGTAGACATGCAGAATGATTTCATCGACGGAGCTCTTGGAACAAAAGAGGCAGTTGCCATTGTACCTGGTGTAAAAGAGAAAATCGAAAATTTTGATGGAGTTATTCTTTTTACCAGAGATACCCATGAAACTTACTATCTCGACACTCAGGAAGGAAAGAAGCTTCCTGTACCGCACTGTATCCGTGACACCGAAGGATGGCAGATCAGAAGCGAATTAGATGCACTCAGAAAAACAGAACCCATTGACAAAGAAACCTTTGGTTCCACAGATCTTGCAGGAGAACTGGTGGCAATGAATGAGGATAATGAAATCGAAAGTATCACATTCGTAGGTTTATGCACAGACATCTGTGTTATTTCCAATGCACTTCTGGTTAAAGCATCACTCCCGGAAGTTCCGATTATTGTAGACGCTAAATGCTGCGCAGGCGTAACACCGGAAAGTCATGAGAATGCATTGAAAGCAATGGAAGTATGCCAGATTCAGATTGACAGATAAACCGCAGAGCAGTTATTCAGTTATAAACAAGCAGTAAAGCAGATGATTTTATCCGCCTGACAATTCAGATATGAGGAGTGACAAAATAATGAAGACAATTACACGAGATGAGGCATTTACATTATTAAAAAAATACAACAAGGATCCATTCCACATTCAGCATGCCCTGACTGTGGAAGCAGTAATGAAATGGTACGCCAATGAACTTGGCTATGGCGAAGATGCAGAATACTGGGGAATTGTAGGACTCCTCCACGACATCGACTTTGAACTATATCCGGAAGAACACTGTCTGAAAGCTCCGGGAATGCTCCGCGAAGCAGGCGTAGGCGAAGATGTGATCCATTCAGTTGTATCCCACGGTTACGGCATCACAGTAGGATGTGGAGCAACCATTGATGTAGCACCGGAACACGAAATGGAAAAAGTACTCTTTGCAGCAGACGAACTTACAGGACTTATCTGGGCAGCAGCACTTATGAGACCATCCAAAAGCACAAAAGACATGGAACTCAAATCCCTCAAGAAGAAATACAAGAGCAAAGGCTTCGCAGCAGGATGCTCCAGAGAAGTTATTGAACGCGGCGCTGAACAACTCGGGTGGGAACTGCAGAAGCTGCTCACTATGACACTGCAGGCAATGGCAGACTGCGAGGATGAGATTAAGGCGGAGATGGATGCGGAAGCATAATTGAACGTTTGACTTATCGGCTTATAACTAGAAATGAATGATGGAATCAGAGAACCAGACTGTATGTAGGGGAAGAAACCTATGTGCAGTCTGGCTTTCTTTTTTATATGGAAGTTGATGAAAGAGAAAAGATATTAAAAAAGAAATATGCAACAGTTTTTGCGCATTATAGATAAGTGAATATAATAAAAAATGTCTGACGAAAATTGTTGCTGTTTATGTCAAAAAATTGTATAATATGACACAAAGAAGTTAGATTTATCAGAAAAATTAAGGCATAAGAAACAAAACAGGTATTTTGCAGATAAAACAGGAGTGAAATCAGTGCCGGATGGCATTTGGTGAGTGAATATATGACAGATATAGATAAAACATTAAAATATTACAACAAAAATGCGCAGTCTTTTGCTTCCGGGACTGTTTCAGTAAAGTTTACAGAAGTACAAGATAAATTTTTGGAGAAACTTAACCCAGATGCGTATATTCTCGACTTTGGCTGTGGCGCAGGAAGAGATACAAAGTATTTTCTGAGTCGTGGATATCAAATAGATGCAATTGACGGTTCAGAACAATTATGCCGGATTGCAAGTAAATATACAGGAATTAAAGTCAGGCAGATGCTGTTTCAGGAATTGGATGAAAAAGAAAAATATGATGGTATATGGGCTTGTGCATCTATTCTCCATTTGCCGAAAAAACAACTGCGTGAAGTTTTGGAAAATATGTATGTAGCATTGAAACCGGAAGGATGGATTTATACCTCTTTCAAATACGGAGAATTTGAAGGCGAACGAAATGGAAGATATTTTACCGATTTTACAACAGATACATTTAAAGAGTTCATACATGACATGCATGATCTTAAAATAGAAGAACATTGGATCACAGGAGATGTCCGACCGGGAAGAGGTGAGGAAAAATGGCTGAATTTACTTCTGCAGAAAAAGTAAACATCGGGTATGAAAACGAATATTCCACAGATGCAATGACCGGCGGACCGGATAAAAGAAGACAGTTATATTATCAGCTGATACAGAGCATGAAAAAAGCGGAAAGCGTTGATATCATAGTTTCTTTTCTTATGGAATCCGGAGTGAGAATGTTGCTGAAAGAACTGGAACATACCTTGAAACGTGGAGCCAAAATCCGAATCCTGACAGGAAACTACCTTGGAATTACACAGCCATCAGCACTATATCTGATCAAAAGAAAACTTGGTGACAGAGTTGATCTTAGATTTTATTGTGAAAAAGGACGTTCCTTTCATCCAAAGTCTTACATTTTCCATTATACAGATTACAGTGAACTTTACATCGGCTCTTCTAATATTTCCAGAAGTGCGCTGACTTCAGGAATAGAATGGAATTATCGGTTCAGCAGTCAGAAAGATCCGGAAAACTACAAAGAATTCTTTCATACATTTGAAGATTTATTTGAGAATCATTCCATTATCATTGATGACAAAGAATTAAAACGTTACTCCCAGAACTGGCATCGTCCGGCGGTGGCAAAAGACCTTGACAGATATGACTTTGCAGAGTCGGAAACGAATGATGCGAAAATAAAACCTTTATATGAACCAAGAGGAGCACAGATCGAGGCATTGTGCGCATTGGAAGATACAAGAGCAGAAGGAGCACAGAAAGCACTCATTCAGGCTGCAACGGGCATCGGGAAAACATTTTTGGCTGCTTTTGATTCAAGAAAATATGAGAAAGTGTTGTTTGTTGCACATAGGGAAGAGATTCTGAAACAGGCAGCAGTTTCTTTTCAGAACGTAAGAAATTCCAAAGACTATGGATTTTTTATGGGAGCTGAGAAATGCACAGATAAACCACTTATATTTGCCTCGGTAGCAAGCCTTGGGAAACCGGAATATTTAAATGAAAAATATTTTGCTTCGGATTACTTCGATTACATGGTGATTGATGAATTTCATCATGCAGTCAATGACCAATATCGAAGAATTGTAGAATATTTCAGACCGCAGTTTCTCCTTGGACTGACGGCAACGCCTGAGAGAATGGACGGCAAAAATATATATGAAATCTGCGATTATAATGTGCCGTATGAGATTTCACTGAAAGACGGAATCAATAAGGGAATGCTGGTTCCGTTTCATTACTATGGAATTTATGATGAGACTGACTACACAAAGCTACATATAGTTAAGGGAAAATATGCAGAAGAAGAACTGAACAGAACTTATATCGGGAATGCTTACAGGCATGAGTTGATTTACAAATATTATTGCAAATATGGTTCCAGTCAGGCATTAGGATTCTGTTGTTCCAGAAAACATGCAGAAGAAATGGCAAAAGAATTCGGTAAAAGAGGAATTCCGTCGGCAGCAGTTTATAGTAATGCAGATGGAGAGTTTTCCATGGACAGAGCAGAAGCGATTGAGAAACTGAAAAATGGAGAAATCAAAGTTATCTTTTCAGTGGATATGTTCAATGAAGGCGTAGATATTCCTTCAGTTGATATGGTAATGTTCCTGCGTCCGACAGAATCTCCGGTTGTATTTCTACAGCAGCTTGGAAGAGGATTGCGCAGAAATAAGGGAAAAGAATATCTCAATGTTCTGGACTTTATCGGCAATTATGAAAAAGCGGGAAGAGTCAGGTATTTGCTGACAGGGAAAAATAAAACAGGAAAAGAAACATATTATCCGGCAGATAAAGCAGATTATCCAGATGAATGCTTCGTTGATTTTGATATGAGATTGATTGATCTGTTTGCAGAAATGGACAAGAAACAGCTGACGATCAAAGAACAGATCAGAAATGAGTATTTCCGGATCAAAGAATTGCTTGGCAAACAACCAACTAGAATGGATTTGTTTACTTATATGGATGATGATGTTTATCAGATGGCGGTCACACATTCGAATGAGAATCCGTTTAAAAAGTATTTGAATTATCTGGAAGAATTGGATGAACTCACAGATGAGCAGAAAAGATTCAGCCAGGGAATAGGAAAAGACTTTATAAATCTGCTGGAAAACACCAACATGAGCAAGGTGTATAAAATGCCGGTACTGATGGCTTTTTATAACCATGGGAATGTGAGAATGGAGGTGTCAGAGGCGGAACTTCTGGCAAGCTGGAAAGACTTCTTCTCTACAGGAACAAACTGGAAGGATTTGGAGAAAGAGATTACATATGAGGAATATCGCAAGATTTCGGATAAGAACCATATCCAAAAGATAATGAAAATGCCGGTACACTTTTTATTAAAATCTGGGGAAGAATTCTTTGTGAAAAAGGATGGCGCGGCGTTGGCGTTGAGGGATGAAATGGAAGATATTGTGAAGGAGCCAGTGCTGGCAGAGCAGATGAAGGATGTTATTGAGTATAGGGCGATGGACTATTATCGGAGACGGTATAAAGAGCAGATAAAAGCACTTTTATAGTGATGGAGAAGATGCGTATGGAATCAGAAAATATATCAAAGTATAGTGGAAGAATAAAGTTATATTCCTTAAATATGGAATATAACATGACTGTATCACACGATGGGATATGGAACCTAGCTACAAAAATAAACTTAAGTAAATTGTGTAAGAAGATTAAAATTAGTAGTGTATGGTAAAAATGATGAATGAGAAAATGGTTGCTGTACTTGTACGGGAAAATATATGTATTCATCTATGCAAAAAGAGTAAGTTGAAATGGTTCTTACAGTACCTAATCCATTTCAGATAAAAGAATTGAGAACAAAAAATATAATAAAATTGGAGATTACCGCTCCATAGTGTGAGGATAAGGAAAATGTATCTAAAAGAAATACAGTTAAGAAATTATAAAAATTTTCAGAACACAAAATTTGTTTTTCGAAAAGGAATAAATACTATTATTGGAGAAAATGACTCTGGAAAAACAACTCTTATGCAAGCTATTCGTTTAGTTTTAGACAAGAAATTGGAATGGTATGAAAAAGAAATTTCAGAAAATTGGTTTTCTGAGGGATTAGGGGATTGGAGAGGACACATAATTATAATATCACTTCGTTTTGATGAATTGGATTCAACAAAGGAAGAACAAGCAGTACTAAAATATATCACAGGAACATCATCAAAGGAAGGATTCTATTACTTGGTTTTGTATACCTAATTCAAGAACTAGAAAACGAATTTCTTCTCTTAATGGGGAAGAACTGAAAAAAGCTTTATTTGAAATACGAATAACTGATTATATAAGTTTGGTTACATATGGTTCAAATAAGAATTATCTTGACGATGAAGTGTATCATAGCATAGTGGGTAATATTTCTCAAGGAGAATATTTATTAACAGAAAAATTAGATGAAAATCTTATGGGATCAATAAGTACAATGAAAAATTCTGGTATAGAATACATTCGAAATAGGCTTGTTGATTTTACATATATAGATGCATTGAGGGATGCTGTAAATGTTATGCATC
>NZ_JBWLUT010000010.1:0-6408 GCF_056504575.1 Blautia sp. CGZ-1-C1 | reverse complement strand
CCGTAAATGTATCTGCCGAGATCAAAGAAATGGAAAATGAGTTTGACGACGATACAGAAAGTATTATCACAAATGAGAGATATGTTTATATTTCTTCTATCATTGGTCAGTGTGTGACTAAGGCAAGAAAAGATAAGCTTTCCACATCTGATAAGATTGACCGTATCGTTACCAACAGATGGCTGGCACTGCCGATCTTTGCAGTTGTAATGTTTATTGTATATTATGTATCTGTAACTACTGTTGGTGCTTTCGTAACTGACTGGACAAACGATGTTCTGTTTGGTGAGATCATTCCTCCGGCAATTGAATCCGGACTGAATGCGATTGGCTGTGCAGCATGGTTACAGGGACTGATCCTTGACGGTATCGTAGCCGGTGTGGGAGCTGTTCTCGGTTTCGTACCTCAGATGCTTGTACTGTTTGCATTCCTTGCATTCCTTGAGTCCTGTGGTTACATGGCTCGTGTAGCATTTATCATGGACAGAATTTTCCGTAAATTCGGCCTTTCAGGTAAATCCTTCATTCCAATGCTTATCGGCAGCGGATGCGGTGTTCCTGGTGTTATGGCTTCCCGTACAATCGAGAATGACCGTGACAGAAAAATGACAATTATGACAACCACATTCGTTCCTTGCGGAGCTAAACTTCCGATCATTGCCATGATCGCAGGTGCGTTCTTCGGAAACAGCGGATGGGTTGCAACAAGTTCTTACTTTGTTGGTATCGTAGCAATTATCTGCTCCGGTATCATCTTAAAGAAAACAAAAATGTTTGCCGGTGATCCGGCTCCGTTCGTTATGGAGCTTCCTGCATACCACTGGCCAACAGTCAGCAACATCTTAAGAAGTATGTGGGAAAGAGGCTGGTCCTTCATTAAGAAAGCCGGAACAATCATCCTTCTTTCAACAATCATTCTGTGGTTCTTAATGAGCTTCGGATGGGAAGGCGGAAGCTTCGGTATGGTTGAAGAACTTAACGAGAGTATTCTTGCTAAGATCGGTACAGCAATCGCATGGATTTTTGCACCTCTCGGTTGGACAAAAGCCGGCGAAGGATGGAAGATGGCAGTTGCAGCTGTTACAGGTCTGATTGCAAAAGAGAACGTAGTAGCTACATTCGGTATGCTTTATGGATTCGCAGAAGTTGCAGAAGACGGTGCTGAGATCTGGGGTAACCTGGCAGCAGCCATGACACCGATCGCAGCTTACGGTTTCCTGGTATTCAACCTTCTTTGTGCTCCTTGCTTTGCAGCTATGGGTGCGATCAAGAGAGAGATGAACAATACAAAATGGTTTTTATTTGCAATCGGATATCAGTGTGGACTTGCATATCTTGTGTCTCTGTGTATCTATCAGATCGGTACACTGGTTACAGGCGGTGGTTTCGGTATCTGGACAGTGGTTGCATTCGCAATTATCATCGGATTTTTATATCTGCTGTTCAGACCTTATAAGGAAAGCAGCAGCCTTAATGTAAATGTAAAAGGTATGGCAAAGGCCAGATAAATAGTAAGCAAACCAGAGCCTGCGTCCTTCAGTGATGTGGGCTCTGATAAAATAATCAGTTGCAATAGTATACCTATCTATGTATCATGTGAAGTAGATATTGTACTGAGTAGAATAGATTATACTATATGGAGTAACACAAAAAGTCGGCAGGAGGTGTCGGTTATGGGAACTTTTGTTGTAGGAGCAATTTTAGTTTTGATCGTCGGACTCATTGTAAGAGGAATCGTAAAGGATAAAAAAAGCGGTAAATCATCATGTGGTGGTGATTGCAGTCATTGCAGGGGATGCCATTGATCAAAGAGCAGCCGTAATTATTTAGAAGTCTACTATCTCACAAGGATACTAAACAGTTACAAACAGACGATTAACAGGAATAAATTAAGCGGAAGGATGATGTAATTTTGGGAGCAGCAGCATTACAAAGACAAAGAAATTGTGAAGAACCCAATTACCAGAGAACCCAGATGCAGAAAGATGTTGTAATCCAGGAGTTAAAAAAGCGAGGATGCAGGATTACCAAACAAAGAAGAATGTTGTTGGAAGTCATTCTTGAGAATGAGTGTTCCTGCTGTAAAGAAATTTATTACAATGCATCCCGCCTGGATCCGGGCATTGGATCAGCTACGGTGTACCGCATGGTAAATCTTTTAGAAGAAATCGGTGCGATCAGCAGAAGAAATATGTATAAGATCGTAAGAAATCCGGATTGTAAAGACGAGAGTGTCTGCACGATCGAACTGGATGATAATACCGTCCAGAAATTATCAAGAGACAATTTTAATAATGTAGTTCTGGCAGGGCTCAAAGCCTGCGGATACATTGATAATCAGGAAATTGAAAGAATGTTTGTAAATTCCTGTGACTTTAAACATTGAAAACAAGTAATATTAAGATAGATAAAAATATCCGCCGGAAACTACTGAACAGGAAGTTTTCGGCTTTTTTCTTATTACACTATATTTTGTAGTGTGAGCATAGAAATTCCGAAAACATTTTGGTATAGGTACAATTTATATAAAACGTCTGTTATATCAATTTTGCCTTTTTATGTGATAAGATGAAAATGTTTCTCAACAAGAAAAAAATAGTAGAAATATGAAAACATTGGTTGTATAATACATAAAATAAAATAACCTGATGTCGAAAAGGAGGACAAAATAATGATTAAATTTGACGCAAAAAAAACAGGAATCTTCGCAGCAGGAGTAGCTTTTGGAACAGCAGGTATTAAAGTTCTTACAAGTAAAGATGCCAAAAAATTATATACAAACTGCACAGCAGCCGTTTTACGTGCAAAATCCTGCATTATGAAAACAGCTTCCACAATTCAGGAAAATGCTGAAGACATTTACGCTGAAGCACAGCAGATCAACGAAGAAAGAGAAGCAGCTGAGGAAGTAGTGGAAGATGCAGCTGAAGAAACAATAGAAGATACAACAGATTTTAAAGAAGAGACAGAAGAAACAAAAGAAGAAGGCAGCGAAGAATAATGAAATTTGCTATTAAGCATGAAATCAAAGGGAGAATCCGTATTCATCTTGCTCAGAAGCACATGACTTACAGACAGGCAGATATCCTGCAGTACTATCTGGAGGAACAGAAAAATATCAGCAAAGCTTCCGTTTATGTAAGAACACAGGATGTGACTGTTTATTACTCCGGAAGCAGAGAAGAGCTGATCCATCTGTTGAGCAGATTTTCTTATGAGACAGCCCAGGTGTCAGATTCTGTTCTGGAGAATTCCGGACGTGAATTAAATGAGACATACAAAGAAAAACTGATTAATTCTGTAGTATTACGTGCATTAAACAAAATGTTTCTGCCATACCCGGTACGTATGGTGATCACTACAGCTAAATCCTGTAAATATATTTATCATGGAGTACGCACTCTGATGAAAGGCAAACTGGAAGTATCCTGTTCTGGATGCGACTGCAATCGGTGTGTCTATGCTTCGTGGTGATATCAATACCGCAAGTTCTACGATGTTCCTGCTTGGAATTGGTGAGATTCTCGAAGAGTGGACACATAAGAAATCTGTAAACGATCTTGCGAGAAGTATGTCTATTCATGCAGAAAAGGTATGGCTTGTAAATTCGGAAGGTCAGGAAGTTCTTGTACCTGTTTCCAGCATTAAAGCGGGGGATTATGTTCGTGTACATATGGGAAATGTGATTCCATTTGACGGAAATGTTGTTGTCGGAGAGGCAATGGTCAACCAGACTTCTCTTACCGGTGAATCACAGCCAGTCCGTAAAGCAGAGGGAAGCTTTGCTTATGCCGGAACTGTTCTCGAAGAGGGTGAGATTACTGTCCAGGTAAAAGAAGCCGCAGGATCCAGCCGTTATGAAAAAATCGTCGGTATGATCGAGGATTCTGAGAAACTGAAATCCTCTGTAGAGAGTAATGCCGAACATCTGGCAGACAGACTTGTTCCATACACTCTTGCAGGCACAGCTGCAACTTATCTGATTACCAGAAATATGACCAAAACTCTGGCAGTGCTCATGGTAGATTTTTCCTGTGCACTGAAACTTGCCATGCCTATTTCAGTATTGTCAGCAATCAGAGAAGCAAGTACTCACAGTATCACTGTAAAAGGTGGAAAATACATGGAAGCAATGGCAGATGCCACAACAATCGTATTTGACAAGACAGGTACGCTTACCAAGGCAAAACCGATAGTTTCTGATGTTGTATCTTTCAATGATGAACTGAGTGCAGATGAACTTCTGCGTATTGCAGCATGTATGGAAGAACATTTCCCTCACTCTATGGCAAGGGCCGTAGTAAATGCCGCAAAAGAAAGAAATCTTGTCCATGAGGAAATGCACTCCAAAGTAGAATATATTGTAGCTCATGGTATTTCTACTACTATTGAAGGCAAGAAAGCCGTAATCGGAAGCTGGCATTTTGTAATGGAAGATGAGAAGTGTGTGATTCCGGAAGGAATGAAGGATAGATTTGAACGTCTTCCGTTAGAATGTTCTCATTTATACCTTGCAATCGAAGGCAGGCTTGCGGCAGTTATCTGTGTAGAAGATCCTCTTCGTGAGGAGGCAGCAGATGCAGTACGTGAGTTAAAGGAAGCCGGAATCACAAAAGTTGTTATGATGACCGGTGACAGTGAACGTACAGCGGCAGCTATTGCAAAACGCGTCGGAGTAGACGAATATTATTCTGAAGTTCTCCCTGAAGATAAGGCTTCCTTCGTAGAAAAGGAGAAGAAACTTGGCCATAAAGTTATTATGATCGGTGATGGAATTAATGATTCCCTGGCATTATCTTCTGCAAGCGTAGGCATTGCTATCAGTGATGGTGCAGCTATCGCGCGTGAGATTGCTGATGTAACAATTTCAGCGGATAACCTTCATGAGATTGTTACATTAAAAAGACTGAGCACCGCTTTGATGAAACGCATCCATAATAATTACAGAACGATCATTGGTGTCAATGGTGGTCTGATCGCACTTGGAGTGACCGGTGTAATCATGCCGACTACCTCAGCACTGCTTCATAACCTTTCAACACTGACAATCAGTTTAAGAAGTATGAGAAATCTTCTTCCAAAGGAAGAGGAAATTTAAATAAAAAGAACCATATTTAACCGGCATCATCGTGAGATTGAAACTATCTATACGATAGACCGGGAATATGGTTCTTTTTCATTTTAACCGAATCAAGTAAGTCCCCTGCGGAGGCTGCGAAGAGCAATAAGCAGTAAGTAGGACTTGCTTGTATCAGGAGGGGTACAAGCAAGTCCTGATAAACTACGGAGCAGTTACTCATATAAATTCATTGATTACTGTACGTCTGCAATAAATTTCTTAATAGCTGTAAAACTCTCTGAGCTGATTGCATGTTCCATCTTACATGCGTCCTCAGCAGCAACTTCCGGATCGACTCCGATTGAAGTGAGCCAGTTAGTCAGAAATGTGTGTCTTTCATAAATCTTGTCTGCAATTTCCTGTCCGGTTTCAGTGAGATTGATATATCCATTCTCATCAACAGTGATATAATTATTTGCTTTTAAATTCTTCATTGCAACACTGACACTTGGCTTGGAAAAAGAAAGTTCATGTGCCACATCAATAGAACGGACGTTTCCGTTTCTCTCCTTTATCATAAGGATCGCTTCAAGATAGTCTTCTCCAGATTCATGTATCGCCATACCAGGATCCTCCTTTTGCTTTATTGTGATGAATTATAACATAAATTTGTATTTCCGTAAAGAAATCTGTGGAAAACTATTGACAGAACAGGAAAGCATGCTATAATAAAATCAAACAAATGAACAAGTGCTCATATGTTAATATAAAAAATATGAGCCAGAAAGGAAAGTATATTATGAAAAAGACTTATAAGATTGATGTAGACTGTGCAAACTGCGCAAACAAAATGGAGGAAGCTGCTAAGAATACAGCAGGTGTTAAGGATGCAACTGTTAACTTCATGATGCTGAAGATGATCGTTGAATTCGAAGACGGACAGGATCCGAAAGCAGTTATGAAGGACGTATTAAAGAACTGTAAGAAAGTAGAAGACGACTGCGAGATTTTCCTTTAATTTCAAATGATTCCAGGGACTGTTGCATAAAGAATCACTTTTACGGCATATGGCTTGCCGGAAATGTTTAATGCAACAGTCCCGCTTTTATCATATATCCAGGAATTTATACCATAATTTTTAAGATGGCTTCGCGGGATTAATACCGTAACTTTTACAGAACTGCTATAGATACAAATAATGGATACAACATAAAAACGGGGAGGACATAGAATATGAACAAGAAGCAAAAGAAAATGCTTGTCAGAATCATCATATCACTGATTCTAGTGGTCGTTTTTTCAGGACTTCCGATAGATGAACATCAGAAATTTGGAACTTACCTGAGATT
>NZ_JBWLUT010000009.1:0-48495 GCF_056504575.1 Blautia sp. CGZ-1-C1 | reverse complement strand
GAATGACTATATCGAAACAACAAGACCACTGGTTGTCATTACTGCCCCGGGACCAGGAAGCGGAAAAATGGCTACCTGCCTTTCCCAGCTTTATCACGAATACAAACGTGGTGTCAAAGCAGGCTATGCGAAATTTGAAACTTTCCCAATCTGGAATATTCCGCTGAAACATCCGGTAAACTTAGCTTATGAAGCTGCAACTGCAGATTTAAACGATGTCAACATGATCGATCCATTCCATCTGGAAGCATACGGCGAAACTACCATTAACTACAATCGTGATGTAGAAGTCTTCCCGGTTCTTCAGGCTATGTTCGAGAAGATCATGGGTGAGTGCCCTTACAAATCTCCGACAGATATGGGTGTCAACATGGCAGGAAATTGTATCGTCGATGATGAGGTCTGCAAAGAGGCTGCACGTCAGGAGATCATCCGCAGATATTATAAGAGCATGGAAAATCTGGTACGCGGAACCGGACGCGAAGAAGAAGTTTATAAGATCGAGCTTCTGCTGAAACAGGCACATGTCAATATAGAAGACCGCAAAGTTGTTCCGGCTGCATTACAGCGTGAGGAAGAAACCGGTGCTCCGGCTGCTGCTATGGAACTTCCTGACGGACGTATCATTACCGGAAAAACTTCTGAACTCCTCGGTGCATCTTCAGCTCTGATTCTGAATGCCCTGAAAGAGCTTGCCGGAATCGATCATGACAAACATGTCATTTCTCCGGAGGCTTTAAGACCGATTCAGACTCTTAAGACAGAGTACCTTGGAAGCAAGAACCCAAGACTTCATTCTGATGAGACTCTGATTGCACTTTCTATCAGTGCTGCTGACAATGAAGATGCGAAACTGGCTCTTCAGCAGATTCCGAAGTTAAAAGGATGCCAGGTTCATACTTCTGTATTGCTTTCTCAGGTAGATATCCTGGAATTCCGTAAGCTGGGTGTTGAACTTACCTGTGAACCGAAATCTGAACATGCTAAGAAACCACAGAAATAACTAAGCAGAAAATACTACCAACGCATGCATAAATACTGAAATATCGATTTCAGAAGTTTTATCATCCACGCATAATAACTTTATAGTATTGATATACAAAATAAAATGATATGCAAAAAGTTCCTCTTTGATTATATGATTTATTCATATAAATGAGAGGAACTTTTTTAACACGCTCTATACAAAGCACTTCACAGCACATTGGGAGGATAATTATCTGATTTATTTTCCTACAATTTCCAATGCTCTGTCCGGATAATTGGTAATGACTGCTTCAGCGTCTGCATCTTTTACTAACTGGATATGTTCTGGTTTGTTTGCTGTCCAGACGTGCATTTTTAATCCTGCACGTTTTACTTCTTCCATAAACTGCGGATATTTCAGATGATAAACAGCAGGATGTACCGCATTGATTCCCAGATTCTTGGCATACATGGCAGGATTGATCCATCCATCGCTGAAAAGAATACCTGTCTGTACATGATCATCCAATTGTTTTAACTGCATCAGACTGTAATGGTTGAATGAGGAGTAGATCAGCTGATCTTCCATGTGCATTTCTTTTACCAGTTTCAATATCTTCTCTTCCATTCCTGGATAAAAGCAGATGCTGTTTTTTAATTCGATATTTACCATCATATCTGTGGTGCGCATCAAATCCAATACTTCTACCAGAGTTGGAACACGGTAAATCCCATTTGGTTCTACGTCTGTGCTGACCTTTAACTCTTTTAACTGTGCCAGAGTCATATCTTTGATCAGTCCTGTTTTGTCTGTGACACGATCTACGGTCTCATCATGCATAACGATCAGTTCGCCATCTGCTGATGTATGTACATCCAGTTCGATTCCATCTGCGCCCTGCTTAATGGCAAGTTCAAATGCTTCCATGGTATTCTCTGGTCTGTATCCGCTGGCACCTCTGTGTGCCCATACTTTTGTTGTTCTGTTTTTCCTTCTTATCTCTGCCATTTTCTATATGCCTCTCTTAAAATTATTCTAAAATGCCTTAATCGAGTAGGAGGGAGTGATTAGCTCCCTCCTACTCGATTCGTAACAGTTCAGTACTCTCGTGAGATAATAGAATACTGGATAGTTACTATCTTTCTATATTTAATAATCATAAAGATTCCGGTCTTTCTACCTCATAGTCTGACCAGTCATCAATGGAAGTGGAGGCAGATGTATCTGCGCTGTCCTGGTAAGAATCTACTGTGATCGTATAGTCACTGTCACCTTCTACATAAGTAGTTCCATCTGTGCCCACAACAGAGACTGTTTTACCGTCTGCATCTGTAATTGTTCCTGCATTTGACAGAGAAGTGATCTTGCTGTCACCGGTTACTGTCCATGTGGAATCTTTATCGATTACTACATTACAGTAGCCGTCTCCACCGTTTCCTGCATATGTTTCATCATTGACAAAAGCGCCTTCCAATGTGCTTCCATTAGTCATATAAAAGTCCAGATCACTGATAGAATCCCAGATTACATTTCCTTTCATATCCTGACTGTCCGCTGTGAAGTTACAGTCAGAACCGTTGGATCCGCTCTGTCCCCATCCACGCTGGTTATTATTTCCTGTGCACTGCAGGAAGAATTCGCTGTCATCATTATATGTGATGTCGACATCTTTTAATGCGATCGTACATTCTGTATTGGTTGTGTAAAATAAACCGCCGTTTTTGGATGTGATCGTTCCGCCATCCATCTGGAAAGTACTGTTTCCTACTTCAGAATCACCGGACATACTCTGATAAAGGATGACCGTCCATGTTGTATCATTCTGATCATCATCACTCATATTTCCGGTCAGGTTACTGTTATAGAGTCTCAGGGAATTTAATCCTTCAATGCAGACAGCTTCTGATCCGTTTGCTGTCAGCTCTGCATTATTGACAGCGATATCTGCTGTGCAGTAAACTGCCGGTGATCCTACTCCGTTAGATGTATAAGTTCCGTCATCTACCACCATTGTTCCGCCGCCTCTGTCACTTCGGATTGCCGCAGAGGATTCACCGTTTGTCTCTACGCTGAGATCCCATGCATAGAGTTTTCCGCCGCCAGCTGCATGAATACCGCCTGAAGTATCCTGCTGTGTGCTGATATCTGTATCTGCCGCATATACCGTTCCATCACCGTATGCAAAAAGTCCTGCGCCACCTTTGCTGTCAGTCGTTATCGTACTGTCTTTGACATAAGCAGTTCCGTCTGTGGCAAGGACTGCTGCACCTACACCATAAAAGCTGGAATTGTCACCGCCCTGACTGTCTGACGATGTTCTGGAGATTGCATCATTGTTAAATGTAACTTCTGCGCCGTTGGAAACCAATGCTGCATTCTCATTCGTTTCTGTGGACTCCAGGGATGTGTCGGAAACTGTTTCGTCTGAACTGTATTCATTAGCCGCTGCGTAACTGTCCACACCGGAATCCTGACCACCAGGACCTCCCTGGCCTCCACCTATTTCCATGGACTGAACTGTGATGGTTGCTGCGTTTCCGTCATCGTCTAATGTGATGGAGACTACATCTCCCTCTTTGATATCATTTAATGTAATCTCCTCGCTCTGATTTGCCCCTGATCCGTCTGGAGCTTCTCCATCTGGTTTCTCCGGAGCATTACCATCAGGTGCTCCCTGGCCTCCATCCATGGTCTGTTTTGTAATTATAGTACTATCGGTGACTGTAATTTCCTGTTCTTCGCCTGTAAGATCTAACATAGATGGAGCTTCGCCATCTGGTGCTCCCTGATTATCTTTGACTGAATCTTTATCTAAATTTTCTGCTGTATCTTCTTTCGTATCAGAAGTTTTATCTTTTGTCTCTGTATCTTTTGCTGCTTCGTTTGCTGTTTCATCTACATCAGCAGATTCATCAGTTCCATCATCAGACTCTTTCCCATTTTCTGGTTTTGCATCACCGTCTTCTGGTTTCTCAGGTGCTTCTCCCGGCTGTTCCATTTCTTTTCTGGTTCCTACTGCAATTGTGATTTTTCCATCCGCTACAGATTTCACTTCTCCCAGAATTTCATTTTCATCTGTTTCTTTCTTGCTGTCTTTATCTGTATTCTCGTCAGATGAATTAGTCGTATCTTCTGCAGTGTCACCTGCTTCTTTGGTGCTTTCTGTTTTACTGTCTGCTGCAAATGCTGTTGCTGTAGAACCCACGGATGTTGCTGTGATCATAACTCCCATAATCATTGCCAGATGTTTATACTTCATAGTGATACCTCTCTTTATATTTTTATACTCTCTTTGTTTTCTTTTGTTGATGGTATTACTATATCTGATAAATGTGTTTGAATTATGGGCAGTCTGCGAAAAAAATGTGTTCTGATCTGGATTAAAATTAATATAATTCTATTCTTCTATGCGTTAATAGAGGAAGCTGTTCTCTGATCTGTTCTTCCCATTCCAGATCAATTTCTTCTATTAAAATTCCTTCTTTTTCATCTAACTGATTTCTGACCTGTCCCCACGGATCTGTCACAATGGAATGTCCCCATGAAATATATCCCGCCTGTACGTTCCTGGAAGGCGCACATCCAAGCATATAAATCTGATTATCCAGTGCTCTTGCGCGAAAAGTCAGTTCCCAGTGTGCCGGTCCCGTCGTCATATTAAAGGCTGCCGGAACGAAGATCATCTTTGCCCCCAGCAGTACCATCCTCCGGGCAAATTCCGGGAAGCGGATATCATAGCAGATCATAACTCCCATTTTTCCAAATTCTGTATCAAATACGGTGGCGTGATTGCCTGGTGTAAGGGTATCTGATTCTTTAAAATACTGTCCATTTTTTACATTAATGTCAAAAAGATGCGCTTTTCTGTGTTTCCCGATCTGGTTTCCATTTCGATCAAAAATATAGGACGTATTGAAAACATTTCCAGCTTCATCTATTTCCGGCATCGAACCTGCGATGAGATAAATCTGATATTCTCTGGCATAATCAGACATTGCCTGCCAGGATGGGCCGCCTTCTTTTTCGGCATAAACCGGGAAATTTTCTGTCTGATATGGACAGCAGAACATTTCCGGAAGAACTACAAAATCCGGAGATTCTGTTTTTATCTTTTCTATATATTTCCCTGCTGTACGAATATTTTCTGTTTTATCTTCTACTGTTGGCATCTGAATGGCTGCTACTTTCATATTTGCTCTGTCCTTTCTATGGTAAATCAGTTATCTACAGTCTATCGGCTGTGCAGTTCTACAAGAATCAATTTTTACATATCTACTATATCAGTAAAAAAATACTCTTACAATCATACTCTATAAAGTTGCTTCTGTTTTTTTTATATGATATAGTAAAAACACCAGAATTTATTTCTGCTTTACGAAAGATAAAGAATTGACATAAAAATAATTTCGTAAAGGAGTGATATATCTGGAAATTAAATATTCAAAGCAGGCCCTTAAGTTTTTAAAAAAGCAGGATTCCATAACTCAAAAACGTATCATCAATGCCATATCCAAGATTCCTCAATGAGATATAAAAACATTACAGGGTGCCAGTGGATATCGATTGCGTATCGGTGATTATCGTGTGATTTTTGACTATATTGATAGCATTATATTTATCAAGGCTATTGGAAATCGTGGACAGATTTATAAAGGAGTGTGATTTTATGACTGCAACAAAAGAACGTATTATAGGTGCTGTATCTATTATGAGCGATAAAGACGCCGATATTTTCTGGCGCATTATTCAAAATCACTTTACAGCTCCTGATTTATTCGCAAACATTGAAGATACAGAACCTGATGAAACTGATTTAGCAATGCTAAAAGAAATAGAACATAATCCCGACTGCCATGAATTTATCTCTCAGGAAGAACTAATGAAAGAACTTAACATCGAAATTTAGTAACTATTCGGCAGGCTACTAACTGTGAACGGTACTAAACAATTACAGAATTTAAAATAACAGCCCCCAGACATGTACTTTTTTCCATGTCTGGGGGCTGTTTATACTTTGTATTATTTATTATTCATCATAACCATTCGGGTTATTGGACTGCCATCTCCAGGAATCTGCGCACATTTCTTTGATTCCGTTCTCTGCTTTCCAGCCAAGTTCTTTTTCTGCTTTGGAAGCATCGGAATAGCATGTTGCGATATCACCTGGGCGACGTGCTTTGATTACATATGGAATCTTAACACCTGTAGCAGCTTCAAAGTTCTTCACGATATCAAGAACGCTGTATCCTTTTCCTGTACCAAGGTTGTAAATGCTTAAACCGGAGTTGTCTTCGATTTTCTTAAGAGCTTTTACATGTCCTTTTGCAAGGTCAACTACGTGGATATAATCTCTGACACCAGTTCCGTCCGGAGTATCATAGTCATTTCCAAATACACCCAGCTCTTTCAGTTTTCCAACTGCAACCTGTGTGATATATGGCATCAGGTTGTTCGGGATACCGTTTGGATTCTCACCGATTGTTCCGCTCTTATGAGCACCGATCGGGTTGAAGTAACGAAGAAGAACTACATTCCATTCCGGGTCTGCTTTCTGAATATCTGTCAGAATCTGTTCCAGCATGGATTTTGTCCATCCGTATGGGTTTGTACACTGTCCTTTCGGGCATTCTTCTGTAATCGGGATGATTGCCGGATCTCCGTATACAGTTGCAGAGGAGGAGAAAATAATATTCTTTACATTATGCTTTCTCATCACATCTACCAGTGTTAATGTTCCGGCGATATTGTTCTCATAATATTCCCAAGGCTTTGCAACAGATTCTCCTACTGCTTTCAGACCTGCGAAATGAATGCAGGAGTCAATCTCTTCTTTATCAAAAATTTCATTTAAAGCATCACGGTCCAGGATATCTGCTTTGTAGAATTTCACTGGTTTGCCTGTAATCCTGGATACTCTTTCCAGAGATTTCTCACTTGCATTACTTAAGTTATCCAGAACTACAACATCATATCCTGCGTTCTGCAATTCTACAACTGTATGGCTTCCAATGTAACCTGCTCCGCCTGTAACTAAAATTGCCATAATAATTCCTCCTAACCTGTCTTCCTGCTACAATACCTGTTTTTTGCAATTTCTGTTTTTTCTCTTTCAACAATACCTATATTAATTCACAGCATCAGAAATATCCTTGATAATTCTGAGTGTAATCTATAAAATTCTGCGATATCCTGTTTCACATCTGCAAAATTTACCTCTGTATTTTACAGCACCCTATATTCAGAACTGTAAAATACCGTTGCCTGGCACGTCATGTATTGTAGAAAATCCTGCGAAAATATGATTTCTCTCATATCCCCGCAGGATAATTCTATCCGAACCAGTTCATAAACACAAGTCTTTATGGACATGTACGTTTTTTTATACCTATTTATACCTATTTATACTTATTTACAATCTCTTTCATCCGGGAAAGTTTTTCTTCCATGTCTTTCACCAGTTTAAACTGTGTTCTGCAACGATCCAGATTATGTCCCTCTCTGTGAATCTTGAAATAATGATCTCCTTCCAGATAGTCTGTGAGGAAACGCATTCCACATTCAAAGGTCATAAGAATTGCTCCCATGGGAAGCATATCCAGTTCTGTCTCAGTCAGCGCACCGCCGCAGCCTTCGATGAATCCCTTGACATAAACTTCATAAAGGTGAAGATCACAGGACACCTTCGTCAGGTCTTTCTCATCCTCTGCTCCGGTACTTGCGCCAAAGCGGATAGAATCACCGAAATCATTCACGGAAAGTCCCGGCATTACAGTATCAAGATCAATCACACAGATGGCTTTTCCCGTTGCATTATCAATCATAATGTTATTCAGCTTGGTATCATTATGTGTAACACGTAACGGCAGTTTTCCCTGATCCTGCATATCGCACAGGACATGTGCCAGTTCTGTGCGGTCCAGCACAAACTGAATCTCTTTTTCCACATCTGCTGCCCTGTGACATACATCTTTCTCCACAGCAATTTTAAACTTATCCAGCCTGTCCACCGTATTATGAAAATTTACGATGGTCTCATGAAGAGTTTCTGCCGGATAGTCTGCAAGCAGCCTCTGAAAATGTCCAAAAGCAACTGCACTCTGGTAAAAATCTTCCTCATCTTTTACCATATCATAGCATGTGGCATTTTCAATGAACAAATATACTCTCCAGTATTCCCCGTTCTCATCTACATAATAAGGAAGTCCATCCTTTGTCATCACAAGATTCAGAGTCTCTCTCTCCACATCTCCACCGTTTTCCTGGATCTTTTTCTTCAGCCAGGCAGTAACACCGCTGACATTCTCCATCAGTTCCACAGGTTTGGTAAAAATACTCTTGTTCATTTTCTGAAGAATATAATGTTTGCCTGTATCATAAGTCAGACGGTAAGTGTCATTGATATGTCCACTTCCATAAGGAACACATTCTGTCAGATTATCTTCCAGAACAAATGCACTGGTAATATTCTTTATTTCCCGGTTAATTTCCACTCAATTATTCCTCCCATAATTTCTGTGGATACAGCCCTCCATCTTTTAAATTCTGAATGGCAGCTACTACCACAGGTTTATCTTCTTTGTAAGTTACGCCATACCATTTATCCATAGATTTCAGAACTTTTACAGTTGCTCTCTTCTCACCGAGAAGTTCATCTACTACAAATGGCAGGAAATATTCACATTTCAGCGGGTTTACTTTCAGATTCTCATCCAGGAATCTGGGGAATCTGTCTTTCAGCTCTTTCAGGATACTTGCGGAAAATCCCCACATATTCATGGATACTGTACTGCCTTCCGGAAGCATAGTCCATGTTTTTCCATCATCTTCTGTATAAGCTGTGCCGCCGTCATGCTTTTCGATATGGGTACGCTCGTTGATCTTAAGAAGATGTCCTTCTTCGTCTGTCACGCACACACCTCTTGCCACATGGCCATTCTCTGTCAAAGTATTTTCCAGTTTATAGCCGACCATCATATATCTGTAAGTATCCGCGGTATCTTCATTCTCTGTCAGGAAATCATACGCCATCTTAAATGCATGGCTTCCGTAATAATCATCTGCATTAATCACAACGAATGGTCCGTCGATTTCATTGATGCAGCTTAATACTGCATGTCCGGTTCCCCATGGTTTCACACGTCCTTCCGGTACTTCATAGCCTTCCGGAATATTGTGAAGATCCTGGAAAACATAAGATACTTCTAGCTGGTTGCTGAGACGGTCACCAATCGCACTTCTGAAATCAGCTTCATTTTCTTTCTTAATAATAAACACTACTTTCCGGAATCCGGCTTTTACTGCATCATAAATGGAGAAATCCATGATGATGTGTCCCTCTTTATCCACCGGATCGATCTGTTTCAGACCGCCGTAACGGCTTCCCATACCTGCTGCCATAACTACTAATACTGGTTTCTTCATGATTTTTTTCCTCTTTTCTTTAAATGTTTTCGTTACTCTCAGATTGTCTGGTAACTTTTTTACATTCATCTTATCATACTATGATTTTGAGGTCAAAACGTGTTACATAATATCTTTCGCAATCGCACCAATCATTACTGCACTTCTATTCTCTATTATTATCCCTTAATACCACCGGTAACACCACCGATGATCTTCTCAGACAGGAAAATATACAAAATAAATGTCGGCAGGAATACAATGATCACCGCTGCAAACATTCCGGCCCAGTCACCTGTATATTTCATGGAGTTGATCATTCCATAAAGTCCGGGTGCAACAGGTTTCAGCTTATCCGAACTTGCGAAGATCAAGGACAGGAAATACTCGTTCCAGATATTAATAAAGTTAAAGATTGTCACTGTTACGATTCCTGACTGTGCCATTGGGAACATGATTTTCCAGAAAGTACGCATGGGAGGGCATCCATCGATTGCTGCCGCTTCCTCATAGGTTCTGGATATATTGCTGAAAAATGTAAGCAGGAAAATAGTCGTATAAGGTACGTTAATTCCCACATACAATATGATCAATACCGTTCTTCCTGCTGCCACATTATTCAGGATTCCCATACCGGAAATAATGCTGAAAAGGGGAAGAACAACCATGATCGCCGGAACACCCATGGCAGATACGAAGCTGGTCTGGATGAATTTATTTGCAATAAAATCAAATCTGGACAGTACATAAGCTGCAGGTGCGCACACCAGAATCAGAATTGTGCAGGAAATCACCGAATAGATCAGAGAGTTTCCGAAGAATCCTGCGACTCCGGCACCGTTCCATGCTTTTGCATAGTTTTCAAAATGTAATCCGGACTCAAACTTCAGAGCTTTTCCCTGGAAAATTTCTGCTGTTGTGGAAAAACTCGCCCCGAATACCCAGCCCAGAAGCGCAATGGTAAAGATTACCCAGAGCAGCAGGATGATGTATCCCGGCAGGAGTTTGACTTCTTTTTTCAGATTAAAGGGTCTGCGTGCCTCTTTTTCTTTTGCCATTTCTCATCCCTCCTTAGAATTCCAGATCATCATCTTTGATCACTTTGTTACAGATTGTAAATACAACGACTACGCAGACACTGAGCAGTACACCGATGGCAGCTCCCAGACCTGCATTTCGTTCTGTAACTGTATTACCGCCGCCGAAAATCTGCATGTACATATAAACATAAGGGGTAATTGTCTGTGTATCTGCAGTTACTGTGGAGAAAAGCTGTGACCATACAAAAAAACCTACACTGCTTACAGACCACATGGTAATGTTGGTCTTAAATACTCCCTTTAACAATGGAAGTGTCATATAGCGGAACTGCGCAGGTTTTGTCGCTCCGTCAATGGTTGCCGCCTCATAATATTCAGGGCTGATACGCTCAATACCGCTGAGCCAGATCAGCATATGGTATCCAACCATTCCGAAACAATATGCAAACAACAGTGCCCAGAATTTATGGTCATTATCCAGGAACTGGATCTTTGCCAGATTGTCCAGATGTAATGCCGTAAAAAGATCTTTCAGCAGACCATATCTTGGACTGTATACATACTGCAGCCACATAGTTGCAAGTGCTACTGCACTGACGATATTTGGCATATAAATGATCGCGCGGAAAAATTTCTTTCCTCTGATTCCGCTGGTAAGGATAACTGCAAATAAAAGAGACAGACTCATTACCACCAGACCGCCGATCAGCCAGATACGAAACAGGTTAAAAAATGAAGTCTTAAATAAGCTGGTACTCATCAGCTTTGTATAGTTTCCGAACCCTACAAATTTCCATAAATCCATGGAATCTGTAACTCCGTCAATCTTGAAAAAGCTCATGATCACTGTTCTGATAATCGGATAAAGAAAGATTCCCAGAAACAGCAGAACTGCCGGAGTCAGAAATACAACAATCATCGTTTTATTTTTCTTCAAACAAATACCTCCTCTGTAAGTAATACCATATCTACGGATTGCTACGCTTCGCTCCCGCAATCCTCCAGCCATTCGGAATCCGCTGATTTACTTCGTAAATTACTACTTCCTCATGTCTGTCGGTTTCAAAAAGACAGATGGTGGCAGCGTAGATACGATGCCACCATCTCTATAAATTCTTTATTTATTTCGCTGCGTCCTGCATAGTGGAAACAAATTCATCTGCTGTAATGGAACCTGCCATTAATTTGATGAAGTTTTCTTTGATAACCGGAGTCATATCTACATTGGATTCTACACCACATGCCCATGTGAAGCGGTTTGTGCTCTGCTCGATCACAGGTTTTGCGCACTCAACCATTGCCGGCCACTCTGTGTTTGTTGTATCAGCCGGAATACCTACAGTTTCATCAGCAAGTTTCTGGTCGTATTCACCTTTTGTAATGAATGTGATCAGATCAAATGCTTCTTTTGCAAGCTTTGTATCTTTGTTGACACCAAATACCTGTGCGCCGAAATTGTTTGTTTCGATTCCGTTTGCTCCGTCTGTAAGTGCCGGATATGCGAAGCATCCCCAGTGGAAGTCAGGGCCTGCCATCTCTTTTACTTCGTTTGGTAACCAGGAGCCATTCAGATACATTGCAGCTGTTCCAAGTGCAAGCTCTGTGTTCTGACCTGCAGGCCATACGTTGGAACCAACCATCTCTGAATAATATCCGTTAGATGCAAGTTCTTCGATATCCTGTGCCATCTGAAGAACTGCAGGATCATCCCATTTACCTTCAGTTACGATCTCTTTTACTTTATCTTCGCCAACCAGTCTTGCAAGATGATATCCGATCACACATGTTGCATAGGCATCATCCATAGTCATTGGTGTGATTCCTGCATCTTTTAATTTCTGGCATACATCTTTGAATTCATCCCATGTCTTCGGTTCTTCTGTAATTCCTGCCTGCTCAAACAGATCTTTGTTATAGAAGAAAGCAAATACGTTTGGCTGATATGGAATTGTTTTTAATGTGCCGCCACCAGCATCACGGCATGCTGCCATCAGACCTGCATTTGCAGTTGCTTCATAGTCATTGTCTTTCGCAAGGTCTTCCAGATCCAAAAGATATTTACCGTACATTCCGTTTACACGGTCAATATCTTCGTCAAAAATATCAATCTGTGTGCCGCCGTCCAGTGCAGGCTGAAGTGCTTCACGGTTTCCGGTACGTCCCTTAAACTGAAGGTCTACCTTAACTCCTGTCTGCTCTGTATAAGCGTCAACTGCTTCCTGAATTACCTGACCCTGTGGCTCTGTAGCTTCCCACATTGACCAGTAAACTAATGTGTCATCAGCTGCCTGAACAGTGAAAGCCGGTGCTGCAAGTGAACCAACCATAACCGCACATAATGTTGCACTAAGCATCTTTTTCTTCATACCCATAACCTTTTTCCTCCTTTGTCGGTTTTGACATTTTGTCTTCTTCTTTTTTCTCTCTTTTCGCTCTTTTGTTGATTTTCAACAATTATTTCTTTTGGTAGTTCTTATTTTATCATTTTTGCACAAATAGTATTTGCACAAACGTCCATTTCTTTTGTACAAAAATTCATTTTCAACTGGTTTTTCATCTGTTTTTGTTGTATACTTGTACACAACAACCATATTGCAGATTTCTGACAGCAAGAAGGAGGTGTCAGTAATGGCTTTTGAGAGTATGTATCTGGAAGAAGATATTCATATTGACCGAATTTATACAATCCACTATTTTGAATACAAAAGTGATTTTCACTTTGCAGGAGAACGCCATAATTTCTGGGAATTTCAATGTGTAGATAAGGGAAAGGCGGAAATAGAAACAGATAACGGTATCTACCATCTGACAAGTGGGCAGCTCATCTTTCACAGACCAAATGAATTTCATAACCTTATTGCCATAGGAAATACCGCTCCTAATATTGTGGTAGTTTCTTTTGAATGCGATTCTCCATGTATGAAATTCTTTGAGAAAAAATTGCTGAAACTTTCTGATTCTGAAAGAAATCTCATGGGAATGCTGATCGCTGAGGCCCGCCGCTGTATCAAAACCCCTCTGGATGACCCTTATACAGAAAAGATGGAAAAGAAAGAAGATTTTTTGTTTGGTTCTCAGCAGCTGATCCGAATTTATCTTGAACAGATGCTGATCTATATGATCCGGAGAAATTCTTCTCCTCCCATGACTGTACCTGTCAGCCAATTTGTGAATCTGAAAAATAATTCCGCTGTCTATAAACGTGTCATTGCTTATATGGAGGACCACATCCGGGAAAATATTACACTCTACGATCTGTGCCATGACAATATGATCGGACGCTCCCAGCTTCAGAAAATATTTCAGGAACAACATCAGTGCGGCGCCATGGATTTCTTTTCCCGTTTAAAGATTGCCTATGCCAGACAGCTGATCCGCGAGAACCAGATGAACTTTACACAGATTTCGGAATTTCTGGGATACTCTTCCATCCATTACTTTTCCAGACAGTTTAAAAAAATTTCCGGAATGACACCTACAGAATATATTACATCAATAAAGGCGCTCTCAGAACGAGAGCGCCAGTAATACCAGACCAGTATTTTCATAATATCGAACAGCCTTTTTCTTATTTCATACTGCTGAGATTCTCTATAAATTCATCCGATGTTTCTTCTAATCTTGTAAGCTTCAGAAGTTCGCTTTGTATCTGTTCTTTATAATCCGTATCTGACTCCAGACCTGCAGCCCACATGTACGGCTTGGACATTTCTTCCACATATGGAACTGCATCTGCCAGCATCTGCGGCCACTGAGTATTGTCCGCATCTGCCGGAATAGAATTTACTGCTTCTGTCATTTTCATATCTGTCTCACCAGTACAGATAGAATATGCAAAATCAAAGGCTTCCTGCTTCATCTGAGAGTCTTTTGTCACACCAAATCCCTGTGCGCCTATCATAACCCCTTCGGTACCATCTGCTCCATTCTTCACAGCTGGCCAGGGGAAAAATCCCCATGAATCATCAGTACCGGTGGCCTCTGTCACCTCATTTGGAACCCAGGAACCCTGAACCACCATGATTGCCTCTCCATCACCAACCTCATTCTGTCCATCCGGATGCTGCGCCGGTGCAATCTCACTCATATATCCGGCAAAAAACAGTGTTCGGATATCTGCGGCAGCCTGCTTTGCCTCAGGTATCTGCAACCAGGTGCAGTTACGGATCAACTGCTGCACTTTCTCCTGTCCAAGATATCTGGCAAGCTGATATCCATAAAGTAGATTTACGTATTCTTCATCACAGGTCATTGCACTTAAACCACTGTCACTGTTTTTGATCTTGCGACATACTCTGATCAGTTTCTCCCATGTATCGGGAATATCCTGTTCTGTAAGCCCCGCCTCTTCCCACAAGTCTTTATTGTACCACACGCCTGCAATATATGGCTGATAAGGCATGGCAAGAAGTTTTCCATTTCCCCAGCCCTCTACCTGTTCCAACAATACCGGCATAATGTGGTTCTCATAGTCTACGGTATCTGCCATTTCTTCTAATTCTGCCAGATACTCTTTATGTTCCTGTGCCATTCTCTGGTAATCGTCATCAAAAAGATCTATCTGCTCTCCGGCATCCAGTGCAGGACCTATCAGCGACTGGATTCCTCTGCCTTTCCACTGAATCTCTACAGAAATACCTGTAGCTTCTTCATAAGCCTGGGCTGCTTCTTTTATCACATCTGCCTGTGGTTCATCTTCTTCCCACATAGACCAGTATACAATACTCTGTTCCGGGATTTCTGTAATCTCATCTGACGCTGATACAGTAGTTGCTCCTGCTGTAAACAGCATTGACAAACAACTCATACCCACTGCAATGCTTCTCCATTTTTCCATACTGAAAATACCCTCCATTGTACCTGCTTTTACATGGATAACTGTCTGATTTTATTTTCTCCAATAATCACTTGTCTGTCAATCCCCAAAATTTATACATTTCTAACAACCATGTCGAATACTGTTCACCCTCTTTTCAACACCAGACAAAATCATCCGTTTCACTACGCAGGCTCTAGAGTGTGTTTGAAAAAGGCTCTACAACGAATAACTGCTCCGCAGGAGACTTACTTAGTTTGATCAAACAGGATTTCCATCTTCGTTCCCTTACCCGGCTCACTATCCAGAAGAATCTTCGCATGATGCAAAACCGCGCCGTGTTTTACAATAGAAAGCCCCAGGCCTGTACCTCCGGTTTCACGTGAATGACTCTTGTCCACTCTGTAAAAACGCTCGAAGATTCTCTGCTGTTCGCTTTCCGGAATACCTATTCCGTTATCTTCCACACGAAAGTACGGTTTCCCATTAAGTTTTCCCACAAAAACCTTTACGTCTCCACCATCCTGAGTATAGCGGATAGCATTATCTGTAATATTGTAGAACATTTCATATAGTACATGGCGTACCCCCTGCATCTGTGCAGATTCGCCTGTATATTCCAGATTAATCTTTTTCTTTGCTGCCCTGTTCTGCAGATTGTTTATCACATCTTCCCCAAGTTCTCCGATATCAACCTGTTCAAACATAGTTTCTCCGTTCTTCTCATCCAGTCTGGAAAGCTGAATAATATCTGCAACCAGATTGGATAAACGCTCGGACTCATGAAAAATCCTGCCGGAAAAATCCTGTATCTTGTCCGGCGGTACCATTCCATTCATCATAAGCTCAGCATATCCGGAAATGGACATTAACGGCGTTTTTAATTCATGAGAAACATTTGCGGTAAATTCTTTTCTTGCACTCTCTGCGTTCTTCAGATCTTCCATTTGTTTCTTGATCTGCCGGTTCTGCTGATCCAGCCGAAACAGTAACGGCCTCAGTTCTTCATAACAGACATTGTCCAGCGGCTTTTCCAGATTAATCTGATTAATCGGTTCGATGAGCTTTTGTGTCTGGTTCTGTACCAGAAAAAACTCGATCACAAAGATCACACATACCAGTCCTCCAAGCAGTAGAAAACTGGATAACATAGTCATCAAAAGACTGTCTGTGGTCCTGGCCACACGAAGAACCTGATCATCTTTTAATTTTATCGCATAATAGAAAGTCTGTTTTGACAGGGTATCAGAATATCTGACCATTTCACCGAATCCCTTTTTCTCAGCTTCAATAAACTCTGGTCTGTTGCTGTGGTTTTCCATTTCAGAAGGATTCTCAATGCTGTCAAACAACACATCACCATCTTTTCCCAGAAGAGTGATGCGGCTGCTGGTGGCATCCCCTATCTTATCTGTAAGAAAGTCCCTTCCATCTTCTTCCAGTCCTGTTTTAATGTATGCAGCTTCGTCTCTGACACCTTGCTTCATATAAATATCATATCTGTTATACATGACAGTTCCTGCTGCCAGGAATGTAAGTACTACGGATAAGATAATAAGTAAACTGGTGTGACTGAATATTTTATGCTTCATTTTTCCACTCCTGTTTTTCGTCTGTTTTATCTGTTATGCACCGATCCTGTATCCCACACCCCGGATCGTTTCGATCAGATTTCCTGCCTCGCCAAGTTTCTGGCGCAGGGTTCTCACATGGACATCCACAGTTCTGGTTTCACCGTCAAAATCATATCCCCATACATGACAAAGAATCTGATTTCTTGTCATAACAAGTCCTTTATTTTCCAGCAGATACTGAAGAAGTTCAAATTCTTTTCGGGTAAGATCGATCTTTTCTTCCCGGTAACGCACCTCATGACGTCCTACATTCAGATAAAGCTCGTCGTAATGCAGTTCCCTGTCTTCATTCTGACGGGTACTTCGTCTGAGAACTGCTTTTACTCTGGCAACAAATTCCATCATACCGAAAGGCTTGGTAATGTAATCATCGGCTCCGCCTTCCAAACCTTTTACTTTGTCAAATTCCGCTTCTTTTGCAGTAACCATAATCACCGGCACATCCTTTACAGATGGCATACTTTTCAGCTGTTCCAGAATGGTATAGCCATCATCTCCCGGAAGCATGATATCCAGCAGGATCAGCTCCGGTATCTCTTCTTTCAGTGCTTTCATCAGTTCATTGCCATTGCCAAAACCCCTGGCTTTAAATCCTGTTGTTTCCAGTGTATAAATAAGAAGCTCCCTGATATTCCGCTCATCTTCTACACAATAGATCATTCTGCTTTACCTCCCCTTTATTTATCACCTGTTTTATCGTCACAAGTGTATTTCTTTTTTCAGTATACTTATTTTTTTATCCCTGTACAAGTAGATATCCGGCATCTGCTTCATTTCTTTAAAGCAAAAATCCGGCCATTTTCTCTGAAATATCTCTCAGATACTTCAGAGTGCCCGGATTTCCTGATCATGCAAATAACATCATCCGTTACTGTTCACTTCGTTCTCAGTAACGTTGCCAAAATTCATTCCAAATTGCCTGCGGCAATGGAATTTTGGCTTGTATGTCTCGGGATTTTGGCATATTCATGCCAAAACACCTCGCGGGATAATGGCATGTGTACAGTAACCATCATCCATCTGTTTATTTTTATGAAAGCTGATATTTGATTCGTGCGTCTTCCAGTTCATGATAAAATGTTTCGTCCGGATGGCTCTTGACAATATTCAGATGACTGTGAGTATCATACAGATCTTCATTCACCTGCGTCACACAGACTCCAATATTGGAACAATGGTCTGCCACACGTTCCAGACAGGTTGTAATGTCTGAAAGGATAAATCCCATCTCTATTGTACATTCACCGTTTCTCAGTCTCTGTACATGACGACGTTTCACTTCTTTGGAAAGTTCATCAATCACTTCTTCCAGCGGTTCAATTTTCTCCGCAAGTTTCATATCCTGTTTGTCAAAAACTTCATATGCCGTATTTACGATATCTTCTACTGCCTGTCCCAGCACTTCCAGATCTTTCTTTGCATTTTCGGAAAACTTCAGTCCTTTTTCATAAAGCTCCTGTGCTGATTCCATAATATTTACAGCATGGTCAGAAATACGTTCAAAATCCCCGATACAGTGAAGCATAATGGAAAGGCTGTGACTGTCTGCTTCTGAAATATCTTTGTGGCTCAGCTTCACCAGATAAGTTCCCAGTTCATCTTCATAGCGATCAACCTTGGATTCCATGTTTTCCACACGTTCTACGCCTTCTTCACTGTATTTGTCCACCAGACTCAGCGCTGTAAACAGTGCATTGTGGGATTCTTCTGCCATTTTTCTTGCTGCATTGCGGCTCTGCTCCACTGCAAATGCCGGTTTCTCCAGGAAACGTGGTTCCAGGATCATAAATTCTCTGTCCTCTGCCGAAACAACAACATCCTCTTTTTTGTCCCGGATCGTAAGACAAGCAAGTTTCTCCAGCCCCTTTGCAAAAGGAAGAAGAATGATCGTTGCAGTAACATTAAATACACTGTGGATAACAGCAATTCCTGCCGGTGTTGCAGCCTGATGGAAGAAAGAAAATCCAACAACTGCATTTATAAGATAGAAAACAGTCATAAAGATAACTGTACCGATCAGGTTGAAATACAGATGTACTGCAGCTGCACGTTTTGCATTCTTCTTAGCTCCGATTGCAGAAAGGATCGCAGTAATACAGGTTCCGATGTTCTGTCCCATAATGATCGGGATTGCTGCACTGAATGGTACTGCACCTGTAAGACACAAAGCCTGCAGAATACCTACGGATGCAGAAGAGGACTGGATTACTGCTGTAAGAAGAGCACCTGCTATAACACCTAACAACGGATTTGAGAATTTAAGTAACAGATTTGTAAATTCCGGTACTTCTGCAAGGGGTTTTACAGCAGAACTCATCATATCCATACCGTACATCAGGATTGCAAAACCAATAAAAATTGTTCCGATATCTTTCTTCTTTGAATCATTGATAAACAGAATGAAAATCACACCAACGATCGCAAGCACAGGGGAAAATGATGTTGGTTTAAACATCTGAATGATAAAATTGTCACTCTGTATTCCTGTCAGGCTTAAGATCCAGGAAGTGATCGTGGTACCGATATTGGCACCCATGATCACTCCTACTGCCTGTGATAGTTTCATGATCCCTGAATTTACAAAACCTACTACCATAACAGTCGTAGCTGAAGATGACTGGATCACTGCTGTTACTCCTGCTCCCAAAAGTACTGCTTTTATCGGATTTGAAGTAAGATTTTCAAGAATCTTCTCCAGCTTTCCGCCGGAAACCTTCGCAAGACCATCTCCCATTGCATTCATACCATACAAAAATAATGCAAGGCCTCCGATCAATGTTAATATACTGAATAAATCCATGATTATTCTCCTTTTCCCTTTTCATAAGTATACGGTTATTTACTTTCTGCCATCTGCTGGCAGTCTCAGACATGTGCAGGTATATATATGTTTTTTGTGATACATATCCCTGACTTGTTTCTCATCATAACCATACTTTGTAAAATCATCCCCATGAGAATGTTAAATCCATGTAAAATTTCCAGTCATCCTATTCATTCTATGCAAAGTTCCCATAAATCCATCCGCATTGTTAATATAAAAATAAAAAGAACCATTGCAAGAGATATGACACTAACCGGTATTCATCTCTTACAATAGTTCTTTTATCAATCTGGATTCTGTATTTCGACAGTATTATTATCAGAATCCGCGGATTTCTTCATCTTCGGAACCGGTCTTATCAATAGAACGGATTTCCAGGAAGTAACTGTAATTATCATTTACCTTTACTTCCACTCTGTCTCCAACCTTATGACCTTTTAATGCCATACCAATGGGAGATTCAATGCTGATGCGGTTTTCCATGGAGTTTCCTCTTATGGAAGTTACCAGTTTATATTTCTCAATCTCATCGTCTTCCTCGAAATATACCTCTACAATATCGTCCATTCCAACTTCATCGTCTTTGGAATCATCAGAAACAATGGTCGCTGTTTTCAGCATATTCTCAAGATAACGGATACGGCTTTCATTCTGATTCTTATGCTTCTTAGCCGCATAATACTCAAAATTCTCACTCAGATCCCCCTGGGCTCTGGCTTCCTTTACAGCTTCTATTGCCTCTTTTCGTACAACCAGCTTGCGGTGGTCGATCTCCTGCTGAATTTTCTCAACATCCTTCTGTGTAAGCTTTTCTCTCATGACTGCATCTCCCTTTTACTGTTTTTCAAGTCGTTTCTCTTTCATATATTGTGCCATCTCATCAGAAATATTGTCAATCAGATAATTCTTACTGCTCTGACGTTTCTCATGCCATTGCTGGCGGATCTGATTTTCTGTAGCTTTTATTTCATCCCGAAGACCTCTGGCAGACATACGGTGGGCACCCTGTCCCATGATGATGATCTGCTCCAGTCCATCGGATGTTGCTACCGTTACCTGATTTTCCCGGCCAATCTTATGAACCGTTTTCTCAATGTATTGATCCGCTGTCTCAGCTTCTTTGGTGTAGACTACATGGATGTTATGATAAGTGATCACTTCCTCTGCATGGCCTTCTATCTTATAAGCGTCAAATACAAGAATTAACGTACATTTCTTAAAGCCCTGATAGTTGCTCAGGATATCCATCAGTTTTGTCTGGGCTGCATGGAGATTTGCATCTGCCAGTTCTTTTAAATCTTCCCAGGCATAGATGATGTTGTAACCATCTACAAGGAGATATTCTTTTTCTTTCTTCTTAGCAGAAGAACTGTTGCGGTAATAGCTTCCGCTGTCGGATTTTGAAGAAAATGTTCTCTTAAACTGTGGTTCTTTGTAACGCTTGACTGGCCCGAATGTGCGCTCAAAAATAGCTTTCAGTTCTTCCTCATCCTCATAGCTTCCTACGCCGGCATTCCTGGGTGGACGATAACCCGAATCTGTCTGATTGTTACTATTCCTGTTTCCTGCTATACTTTCTTCACTATCCGGTATGGTACTTCCCAGCTCAGACTCGTCAACCCCTTCTAAGTGCATATAATCCTCTACTTCATACCATGGCACCACAAATCCTGCTCCATGAGCACAGAATACAGAACCTGTGGGATTGTCCATGTCACGTTCGGAATCATATCCAATCTCCGCTACAATCTCATCCTGATTCTGACATGGTGCATAGCCCTTCAATGAACAGAATAATCTGCCACGTCCCTTTGTATAGGAGGTTACCTGTGTCTGATAATCTCGCATCATTGATACAGGTGCACTGCCTTTCAGAACCATCATATCATCCTCATCTGCTTCCGGCTGCTGGAAAGTTCCATTCATTTTCTGAATGTCAGTCATAGCACGCCCGATCATATCTCCCGGAATCTCAAGTCTGAACTCATAATATGGCTCAAGCAGAACGCTCTTTGCTTTCTTTAATCCCTGACGCACAGCCCTGTACGTCGCCTGCCGGAAATCGCCTCCCTCTGTGTGCTTCAGATGGGCGCGTCCTGTAATCAGTGTGATCTGCATATCTGTGATGGGAGAACCGGTTAATACTCCCGGGTGCTCCCTTTCTTCCAGATGAGTCAGAATCAGACGCTGCCAGTTACGGTCCAGCACATCCTCACTGCATGCAGTAAAAAACTGCAGACCGCTTCCCGGTTCTCCCGGTTCCAGAAGCAAGTGTACTTCTGCATAATGACGCAGCGGCTCAAAATGACCTACACCTTCTACCGGCTCTGAAATCGTTTCTTTATATACGATATTTCCTGTTCCAAACTCTACTGCTACATGGAAACGCTCCCAGATCAGATGTTTTAATATCTCAATCTGAACCTCACCCATCAGCATGGCATGGATTTCTCCAAGCTGTTCATTCCATACAATATGAAGCTCCGGTTCCTCCTCTTCCAGCTCTTTGAGTTTCTTAAGCATCTGGTGAACATCACAGTCCTCGGGAAGCAGAATTCTGTAGTTAAGAACAGGTTCCAGAACCGGCATCTCGGATTCCTGCTCTATTCCAAATCCCTGTCCTGGATGTGTCTGGGAAAGACCTGTCACTGCACAGATAGTTCCTGCAGGTGCCTCCTTTGCAAGCTCAAATTTCGCACCGGAATAGATACGGATCTGATCCGCTTTCTCTGTATCTGTCAGAAGTTCCTTTACCTTCAATATTCCTCCGGTGATTTTCATATAGCTTAAACGGTTGCCCTGATCGTCTCTGGCAATTTTGAATACTTTTGCGCCAAACTCAGACGGATATGTCGGTGTCTCGCAGTATTTTTCCAGCCCATGAAGGAATTCTTCTACACCTGTCATTTTCAGAGCAGAGCCAAAGAAACATGGGAAAAGTTTTCGCTCCCTGATCACTTTTTGGATATCTGATGTTGATATTTCCTCTGTTTCCAGATATTTTTCAAGCAGTTCCTCATCACAGACAGAAATATCTTCCAGAAACTGAGACTGCAAATCTGATTTTTCCCAGGTGAAATCAACGCAATTATCACTTAATCGCTTCTTTAATTCTGCCAGAAGTTTCTCTTTATCAGTTCCGTCCTGGTCCATTTTATTGATAAACAGAAATGTCGGGATCTGGTATCTCGCCAGAAGTCTCCACAATGTCATGGTATGTCCCTGCACGCCATCTGCACCATTGATCACAAGAATAGCATAATCCAGAACCTGCAGTGTTCTCTCCATCTCCGCTGAGAAATCCACATGTCCCGGTGTATCCAGCAAAGTTATCCCCCTGTTCCCCAGTTCAAACTCCGCCTGTTTGGAAAAAATCGTGATCCCGCGCTCCCGCTCCAGGTTATAGGTGTCCAGATAAGCATCCTTATGATCCACCCGACCCAGCTTACGAATCTTTCCCGTTAAATATAAAATTCCCTCCGACAACGTAGTCTTACCTGCATCTACGTGGGCAAGGATACCAATGACAAGTTTCTCCATAGTATATTTAAAAGCTCCTTTTTCTTTATAAAATCAGTAGTTATTCTTTTATCGCTTCATCTGTTAAAATCCTTTATCAATTAATTATTTTAACATACTGATATAGATAAATCCAATAGGGTTGTGTTTTTATGTGTTCATTTAGTCCAAAAAAGCCCACATTTACAGTTAATGTGGACTCCGCTTCCATTATTTTTAATATGTGGTTTTCATATTCTTTTTTCATTTAACCATTCTCGCACTGTCTTCTCCTCCACTTTTATTCCCTGAGCAATCTGCTGCACAGATAATCCCATTTCAGCAAAGGAAATTGCCACTTCTTTTTTAGTATTTATTACTCCAGCTTCATACTCAGCTTTCCTGAGTTTCCTTTTTTCCTCTTCTTCATTGTATTCAAATATACTCATAGCGACTACCTCCGCTCGATTCTTTTGCAGAAATTCTTTGAGAATTCCCTCCTGAATGCTTTCACTCACTGCACGTTCTACTGCCGTATTCAGTTCCATTTCATTAGAATATCTGCGTACTTTGTCAACATACTGAGCATATTCTCTTAGCGTCCGGCATTCTTCCATCAGTTTTTTATTATGTCCTACATTGATATTTAGTGTGATGACCTTTAATTCAAGATTTGGCTCTCCTGACATATTCTCATACGATTCTGACAGATAATCTACCCAACGGTCTTCTTTTTTCTCTGTTCCGTTATAGAATACGATAAAATTCGGTGTGGGTATTCTCAGTCTTGTTGATGTATACAGAGATTTCCAATCCACCAGTTTCTGATATTCACTGGAGATATAGAACAAATCTCTTAAAGGCATGTTCGGGTTATACGTAGACTGATGTTCATACAGAAACAGATTCGTATTTATAATAAATGCCAGATCATTCTTCATTCCCATATAGATTGCATTTTCAAGTGTCACAATCTCTAATTGAGTTGCATCTGTATAGGAAGTTTCATTGATTGCATTATACAGCGACAACAGATTCCTTCTGTCTGAAAACAGCATACGGAATACTGTATCTTTGTACTTACGGTTTGCAGTTGCTGTGTTGCCTTTCAATCGGTTTCTTTTCACAGTAATTTTTTTGTTCTTTCTTTTTGCCATTGCAATACCTCCTGTTTTCCGCAGGAGTTAAAGAACATATCGTGCTATTCTTATCACTTCTCAGCTCCTGCTTTTCATAATTAATTGGATTTAAAAGCATGGATTTCTGAAATGTGATTAGAATGATCAGACGGCAAAATGCCTTGAAATATAAGAGAAATATGCTTTGGATTTATCTTAGCATTGCTTACTCTCTTTTTCAAGGCATTTTAGATTCTTTTTATTAAATTTGCTACAAACTCTTTCGATTAATGGACATTGTCCACATTACAAAAACAAAATATGCATTTTCCCGCGACTATCATATACAACTTCCGCTTCTACCTTGTAGATTCTGCGGATCAGTTCAGGAGTGAGTACTTCCTGTGGAGTTCCATAGCTTTCCAGTACCCCATCTTTCAGCACATAAATCTTATCGCAGTACGCCGCAGCAATATTCAGGTCATGAATAGCGGAAATAACTGTCACATTCAACTTCTTTACCAGTTCCATCAGCATGATCTGATGTGTAATGTCCAGGTGGTTCGTCGGCTCGTCAAGGATCAAGGCAGGTGTCTGCTGTGCCAGTGCCCTTGCCAGAATTACTCTCTGCTGTTCTCCACCTGACAGAGTCGAGAATGTGCGGTCTGCAAACGTCTCCATCTGCACTGTTTTCAATGCTTCATCCACAATCTGATAATCTTTCGCATTATCCCGTTCCAGAGTTTTTTTATGAGGTGCTCGTCCCATAAGAACAACCTCTCGCACTGTGAAATCAAAATTGTAGTAATTATGCTGTGCCACAACCGCCATTTTCCTTGCAGAACTCTTGACACTCATAGAATGAAGTTCCTCTCCATCCAGATAAACAGCACCTGCATCTGGCTTCAGAATACGGTAGATACATTTTAACAACGTCGACTTTCCGCTTCCATTTGGCCCGATGATTCCTACCAGTTCTTTGTCCTGTGACTCTATGGAAATGCCTTTTAATATCTGTCGGGCGTGAAATCCAACCTGAATATCTTTTGTAGTGATCTTCATTACTTGCTACCTCCAAATCCATAGGATTTCCGCACAAGCAGATAAATAAAGCATGGAGCACCGATAATTGATACCAGCACACCAATCGGCATCTCAGAATTCTTCAGGATCACACGACATGCCACATCACACCAGATCAGAAAAGACGCGCCAAGAAGTGCGCTCAGTGGAAGTAATCTTCTGTGGTCAGTTCCAAACAGAATCCTGACTACATGAGGAATCACAAGTCCTACAAATCCGATCACGCCAGCACAATATACGGCAAATCCAATCATTACAGAAGCAACAATCAGGTAAAATGTTCTCAATCTGTGTAAATCTGTTCCAAGTGTGATAGAAACTTCATCTCCCAAAAGCATCAGATTCAGGTTTCGATACTGTGTCCAGAAGATGACCACACATATCAGAGTAACCGGAAGCATCACACCTACTCTGGCCCAGCTTGCCCCTGCAAGACTTCCCATGCTCCATTTCATAACTTCCGTAGCTGCATTTTTGTCATTCGTAATGTAAATAACAAAATTTGAAAAAGCAGAGCACACCGCACTGACCGCCATTCCGGCAAGGATCAGCTTAGCTGATGTTGCCTTTCCTCCCATATTTGCAATAGCAATAACTGCAAAGGAGGTGATCATCGCGCCAATAAAAGCAGTAACTCCGACAGAGTTCCCGCCAAGAAAGCTTCCGATTCCAAGCATGATCGCCAGCGTTGCACCAAAAGACGCGCCGGATGAAATACCAAGTACATACGGATCTGCCAGCGGGTTCTGCACGATTGCCTGCATTACTACGCCACATACAGAAAGAGCCATTCCAACTGCCAGAGCCAGCAGGACTCTGGGCAGTCGGATCAGCCATACAACATCGTGAATTGCACCTTCTGCATAGGCAGACAGACTTTTTATATGAAATAATTTATAAACAATGACACTGTACACATCCTTCAGCGACAGATCAGCATTACCAAAAGTAATCGCCGCAAGTATGGAAAAAATAAGAAATCCGGCAAGCCCGATGAGGACTGCCACATACATGGATGTTCTGAACACATTGCCTTTTTTTGTCTGTGAAACCTGTTCTTTCACTGTATTTTCCTCAATCAGTCAAGATTAACGTCTGGATATAATCCTTTTGCAAATGTTTCGATTCCATCCTGTGTACGTGTTGCACTTGCATACATCTCGCTGAGCATGATCGGATAAACACGACCGTTCTTTACAGCGTCAAGACTCTGAAGTGCTTCGTCATCCTGAATAACTGCAAGCTGGTCATTCTTAACTGTTTCTGGATCATCTCCTGCATATGGCATATATACTACGAAAATTACGTCAGGATTTGCTGCAATAATATCTTCTTTTCCAACTGTAGAAGCATCCGGGTTTGCCAGAGTCGCACCTAACTGTGTTACCATATCTCCACCAAGGCTCTTTGCACCATAGTTTGTGATATCTTCTCCAAGAGGTTCCAAAACCATTACGCTTGGTTTCTCTTCCACATCTGCTGTTGCTGTAAGAGTTTTATCGATCACTGCCTTTGCATCATCTACGATTGCCTGTGCTTTGTCCTGTACATCAAAAATCTTTCCAAGGTTTAAAATATCTGTAAATTCATTTTCCAGAGTTCTGTCTCCGTCAGGGCGTGTGTTTGTGTTGTAATAGGTGTTGCAGCCTTTGTCGATCCAGTCTGTTACATTTCCGAGGTTTTTATCAGAGAACAGGGAACTCCAGGATAAGATCATGTCTGGCTCCAACATCGTTACAGTCTCAAGGGATGGGGTAAATTCATCAAGATAATTTGTTTTAGAGAATGCTTCTTTGAGATCATCCGGAACTTCATTATCAAGACCCGCTGTAGCTACAAGGCGGTCTTCCAGTCCAAGTTTCAGCATAGTTTCAATGCTTCCCTGATATACAGCAAGAACTTTCTCCGGTGCCTTTTCATAGGTTGTTTCAATTTCATTTCCATCATAATCATAGGTTGTGATGGTCAGAGGATATTCTGTCTTTGTACCTTCTGCGTCTGCTGTTTTATCTGCATCTGCTGAATCCTGTGCGTCTGCATCTGCATCTGCTGCCGGCTGGTTGTCCTCTTTGATCGTCTCAGAGTCTGCTCTCTCTGCTGCAAAAGCTGCCGGAGCTGCGGAAACTACCATAGCTGCTGCCATCATAATTGCCATAATTCTTGTAGATAAATACCTGTTTTTCATTTGACTTCCTCTCTTTTCGTATATGTCGTTTACTTGTTCGTGTAACCGAAAAGATGGAACTTCAGAAAAAGTAAAATAGAAGTGATAAAAATAACGGATACTTTTTACGGAAGCTCCTTCTTTACACTGTCAGGCAGGTTTCCTGACTCACAGATCACAGAAAGTTTCCACAAAATAAAAACTGATACAACATCCATGCTTCAGCAGTTCATGAATGTTGTATCAGAAATATTTCCAGATACTCTCTGGCAGCCGGATTCCGCCTTCTCACATATTTATGCAATGACATATTACAATCCCGCTTTTTTCTGTATACAGTGGCCGCAACCGTTCAGGCATTTCACCTGATTCCCTCTCACATTATCATACACAAAATCTGCGTATGATAATGTTCACTTAACAGCTATTCAATTACGCTGATATAATTTTAGCACACTGCTTTTATAATTACAACTATATTCGAGACACATCAAAATTCTTTCTTCTCCATAAGCCGTACACTACCCCAATAAGACCCCATATATACAATTACTGTGAACAATGCAACTCCAGCCAATACCATTCCCCAGTTCAGTCCATTCAGCCATGCATCGACTGCGTCTGCTGAAAGTCCCATTGTTTTTATCAGAGTATAAACTACGGCAATTATAATAGCCCACATGACCATTGCAATATAACGTCCTTTTTCCGCTCCAAAATGTATTACAAGCGGGAGTGATGCCGCCAACATAAGAAGTGCCAGTGGAATGTATATCAGAGTGCCAATAATTTTCTCACTCAGGTCCCCCTGAAGCTCTGCCACGCCTTTGCAGATCACTCCCGTTATCGTTGTAATTCCCCACGCTGCAGCCGTAAGCCCTGCTCCCAGCAGATATTTCTCTGCCACATATTGTTTTCTGGTAACCGGCAAGGTCATAAGAAATGCAAGACCATTATCAAACTCATCATAACTTATAGTCGTAATGGCAAAAATTGCTGTGACAAACGTAAAATATCCTGTAGCAAAACTGATACTTCCGCTTCCTGCCAGATTCAGGATGACTCCCATTACAATAACCAGGATAAAAAACTGTTTCTGCTGTTTCATCAGTTCTATATCCTTTACAAATAATCCCTTCATACCTGTTCCTCCATCATCACTACCAGATCATCAATCTTTCCATTCTCAATTACAACATCCGGGTAATTTTCCATATAAAATTGTTTCTGGTTTGTCAGACACCTGTATCCATAAGCTTCTTTCCGGATCTTAATAAGGTATTGCTGATCCAGTTTTTCGTACTCTTCTTCTGAAACTTTAAGAACTGCATAATCTGACAGCAGTACATCTGTGTCCTCATGAAGGATAATTTTTCCGGCATGGATCATATAAAAATCGTCACAAAGACTCTCCAGATCTGATGAAATATGCGAACTGATCAGAATAGCACTGCTTTCATTTTCTTCCATATATTCTCTCAGCATGTTCAGCACCTCATCCCTGGCAATCACATCCAGGCCAACTGTAGGCTCATCCAGAATCAGCAGTTCTGCCTTATGGCTTAATGCTGCCAGTACTTTAAACTTTGCTTTCATACCAGTAGAAAATTCTTTAATTTTCTTGTCTGTGGACAGATTGAATCTCCTGCACTGCTGCAGAAATTTCTCTCTGTCAAAATCTGGATATATGCTTTTCATAATATTTGCCACGCCCTCTGCTGTCAGATACATACTGAAGCCTGAATCTGCAAAAACAACTCCTAGTTTCTGCTTATCCTCCGGCTTAAGCTCTTCTGCTTTTTTCCCAAAGACCTTTATCTCTCCGCCATCCGGATGAATCAGGCCAAGCAAAGCTTTAAATGTGGTGGATTTCCCGGAACCATTTCTTCCAATAAGTCCTGTAATCATCCCAGGTTGTACTTCCATAGAACAGTCCAGCGAAAAACCTCTGTAATTTTTCTGCAAATGACTAATTTTCAACATATCTTAGTCCTCCATGATCATTTCAAAAAGATTTCTGATTTCCTTATCGTCCAGTCCACTTCTTCTGCCCTTCATAATTGCCTGCTCCAGATCATGTTCTACTTCTTTGAGCTGTTCTTCCCTCATCAGGTCTTTATTTGTGGCTGCAACGTAGGTTCCTTTTCCATGAACAGTGACGGTAAATCCCTCTTCTTCCAGATTGTCGTAGGCTTTCTTCACAGTCAGGGCACTGATCTTCAACTCCTTTGACAGACTGCGTACTGAAGGTAATACAGTGTCCGGCTGTAACTCTCCTCTGATAATCGCAGACTTAATCTGGTCTATGATCTGTTCATAAATAGGTACCATGGATGAATTATTGATTATTATATGCATATGTTTCTCCTCCATCTGTAAACAGTATATAACAGTATGTAACTGTTGTCAACTGTTTTATACTGTTATATTTCATCTGTTTAAAGAAAAAAGGATATCTTCAGTCACATAACGTTTCTGAAAATATCCCTTTTATATTATTCTGCCAAATATGCCTTCAGTTTCTCCATATCAGCTTTCATTACTCTCCGTCCCACCTCATAAATCTCCTTTAAATGGGCGGGATCACGCTCAACCGGTTTGGCACTGATGTCTCTGTCCGGGCGGATAACGTGGATCCTGCCCTCTTTTTCCAGATATGCGATTTTATCCAACATACGGTTATACTGAATATGACGTTCATCCAGAAGCTTTACAAGCTCCGGATACTCCCTGAACTTCAGTCGGATCAGCGGCATCAGCTTATTATGTTCTTTTCTGTATCCCGGATGACGGGTACAGACTACCACATTTTTCTCATAACCCTGTGAAAGCATCCAGTTTACAGGAATCGGATCTGAGATACCACCATCCAGATACATTCTTCCATTCAGCTTTACCGGCCTGGCAGCCAGTGGCAGGGAAGCTGATGCGCGCATCCATTCCACATCCAGCCTGTCTCCCATTCTGCATTCCTGATAGCAGGGTTTTCCTGTTTCAATATCTGTACATACAACCGTAAACTTCATGGGTGATCTGGCAAATGTCTCTGTGTCAAAAACATCCAGCTTCCAGGGCACCTCCCCATATGCAAAATCTTTGCTGTAAAGATCGCCGGTAGTGATCCAGCTTTTCAGTCCCATATATCGTTTATCCTTGCAGAATCTGGTATTATAACGAAGGGTTCGTCCAATCTGGCGGGACTTATAATTACATCCAAAAATTGCACCGGCGGAAACGCCAACTGTAGAATCTGCATAAATCCCCTGCTCCATCAGCTCATCCAGAACTCCAGCTGTATACAGCCCCCGCATACCTCCACCTTCCAGAACCATTCCAAGGCCTTTCCTTTTATTGTCCTCCATAGTTTTTCTCACTTTCGTCTTTTTCTTAATGTCCTATAGCAATCCTCGTAAATAATGCATTTAAGACAGTCAATTGTATTTTTACTCATTTCATTTGAAAAACAAATTATTTAGAACATATTTTAACACCTTGAATGAAAATGTCAAACCTGTAATCTGTAAAAGCCCCCTGAAATTCATCCAGAAGGCTTAATACAACTCACAATTATATGTTATTTTCCAAGAAGTTTTGCTGCAACTTTCTCCAGCTCATCTCTGATCTTAATATGCTGCGGACATACTTCTTCGCACTTACCGCATTTCACACATTCATTGGCAGATTTCCTGCCATGTTTGCCTACCAGCCATTCTTTCTGGTGAACTGTGCAGTTGCTTCTTCTCTTGTCTTGTAGTTGATCCATGCTGCATTCTTTGTAAAAAGAGTCATATATTTTTTACATACTGATAATTCCCAAAACGTTTGCAATAGAACTCAGCAAAATAATGATCAGGCAAATCGGTGCAAAGTATTTGATAAATACTCTGTACAGTTTCTTTCTGCGGAATGGAGAAGACTGTTCAATTTCTTTTACCATTCCATCAATACCAACAACACGAAGAATCAGAACACAGGTTGCAAGTGCTGCCAGCGGCATCATTACTGAGTTTGTCATAAAATCGAAGAAATCAAGGAAGTTCATTCCAAAGATACGAATGAAATCCAGAAGTCCATATCCCATGGAAGATGCGGTTCCAAGTACAATCATGATCACGACCATCAGACCGCAGCATTTCTTACGGCTCCAGTGAAGTTCATCCATGAATGTGGAAACACTGGTTTCCATCAGGGAAACTGCACTTGTCAGGGCTGCAAGTAATACAAGTATGAAGAATACGATTCCTGTTGCAGTACCAAATCCCATACTTGCAAATACTTTTGGCAATGTGATAAACATCAGAGATGGTCCTGCCTGAAGTGTTTCAGGATTTCCACCGGAGAATGAAAATACCGCCGGGATGATCATCAGACCTGCAAGGATTGCGATACCTGTATCGAAAACCTCAACCTGTGTGGTAGATCTCTCGATATCCATATCTTTACGGACATAGGAACCGTAAGTATACAGGATTCCCATTGCAATGGACAAAGAATAAAACATCTGTCCCATCGCTGCTACTACTGTCATCCAGGAGAAATTTTTCACATTCGGGATCAGGAAATATTTCACACCTTCAACAGCGCCCGGACGTGTGACAGAATAGATTGTAACTACGACTGCCAGAACTACCAGAACCGGCATCATGATCTTTGACATTCTCTCTACACCGTTCTGTACACCACCGAGAATGATGATGAATACAAGCGCCGCAAATACCAGAAACCAGAGTTCCACCTGCCAGGAATCGGAAATAAAATTTCCAAAATATCCGTCTTCCGCTACTGCCTGGACATTTCCTTTGAAATATTCCACAAGATACTTAATTACCCATCCGCCAATCGTACTGTAATAAGGAACGATCAGCATTGGAATCACTGCATTTAACCATCCGCCGATTTTGAATGATTTCGTTTTTCCAAAATGCTCAAATGCACCTACCGGACTCTTTCTGGTCATTCGTCCAAGGGCTGTTTCTGACATGATCAGCACATAACCAAATGATGCTGTCAGAAGAATATAGATCAGCAGGAAAATTCCGCCTCCATATTTCGCTGCAAGATATGGAAATCTCCAGATATTTCCCAGTCCTACTGCAGAACCTGCAACTGCCAGCACATAACCAATCCTTCCGGAAAAGCTTCCTCTGTTATGGTTATGTGCAGAATTGTTTTCTTTTTTCATTATACACCTCACCTCGTTACAAAAACCTCCCATAGGATTTCTCCCATGGGAGGTCTGCTAGTTTTTTACTGATTCTATAGTATCAAAAAGATGCGGGAATGTCAAAGACTAATAATAATTACAGACTTAATTGTAACATATTTGTTACTGTTCACACACCACTATCCCAGTATATATTTCAAGTATAGTCTTTCTGTACGCATTGTTCTATGATATAATAGTTGAGCTACCACCCCTAGACAGGTGCAGAAAGGGGGTGTGTTGTAAATGGATATGATCTTATCATTTATGCTTTCTATCTTGGCAAGTGTAATCGCCTACTACATTTGCAAATGGTTGGATAGAAAATAACAGCTGGTAGCCAGCCTGGGGGAATAAGCCACCCTGCCCAAACGGAATAAAAAAGCCTCAGAGGTCGCAACTCTGGGGCTTTTGCTGTGTTATAAATGAATTTAACCTTATCATTTTGCCTACTGGCATTATATCATATGCATTTTTTGTTTGCAATATACTCAATATACTTTTTCGAATCAAGTCAAACTTTTGGTTACTGTTCACTTCGTTCACAGTAACGTGTTGGACGGTCTTTGGATCAACACCAGCATAGAGAAGATTGGTAATGTAAGTGTGCCGCAGCTGATGCGGGGTTACATCAAAGTCCAGCGTGTATCTGATTTTGGGTTGATTTTTCTGGGTCATGCCCAGCGTTGGGGTAACCGTGTATTTGATGCTCTGCCCATTCACGTACTTATAATAGTTCCGGGGCTTAGTGGAGCGGACAACGACATACTGCCACACTCTTTGAAACTGCAAAGCAGCCAGCGGCTCCCCTTTGCTGTCAGCAATCACATAATCTGATATGGAATTTTCTTTCGTTTCTCTCAGACAATCCACCAAACACTTCGGTATCGGTATATCCCTTTTTGCCGCCGGAGTCTTTAGCACCGTAGAAATCACGGGTCTGTTATGCTCTGTACGCCATGCCCGCCTCACCGATAGATAAGGTGTATCCTCGTCCAGAAATACACAATCCCATTGCAGCCTGCCTGTGATAATCTAGTTGATTAAAGTCTGCTGACTTTTCATCCCTTTCAACCCCTTACAAAAATCGGCATAATCAAGCCTATTGACCGGTATAATAACAGGTCTCCGCTGGCGCGGCTGTCATAACTCCGCAGCACCGTTCGTATCGTGTGCCGCAGGGTTCCCCCCAAGTCTTTGGCGGGCCGTGAGGAAGTATCTTTAAGCCCCCATGCAGTCATCGCGCCGAATCTGCCACAATCCGTTTTATGAAATCGTAGATCGCTCCGAAGCAGTTCTTTCATCACCTCCCTGACTGCTCCATCTTCGCGGCGTTTCATATTCGCTCGTACATGGGTTATGTACCTGTTATGCTGTCTATGAAATTGTCAAAGTGCTGTTGAAGGGGGAAAACTTGTCCTTCTTATTAACACTGACAAAAAAGGCAAAAAACAGGCGCATCAAATGAAATTTTATCAAAAATATTTTACAAGCTGCTTCAATCCACGGCGGATACTGTCTCGGACACGGCTTGGGTCTACACCTTCTACTTCGGCAATTTCATTTACCGTCATTCCCAGATAGTATCGGGCATAAATTCGCTTTGCCTGTTTCTCCGGCAGCTTCATCACAGCGGCATAGACCTGCTCCTGGAACTGTTTTTTCTCCAGAAGCATCTCCGGTATTTGCGGCTTCAACAGCACCGCATTTTCAATGCCATTCTCGCAATCCAGAGAATACTGTGCTTTATAACGATACATCTTCCGCTCATACGTAGCCTCCGCATGTTCAGCTGCCCGAATAGTCTCCATTACTTCCTCTGTCACATCTACAAAAAAGTCTGTTGTATAAACATCAGGATAAAGTTCCCGAAGGTTAATTTTCTTCATTATGTACCTCCATTTCGATTCACGGGTGAATCGAATGGAGGCGGAGACCGACACCGGCAGACAACCGGATCATCTCCGAAACAAAGGCAACAAAAAACGCCAGATTTCCGTAATGGAAAACTGGCGCACCAAGAACAGCCACGATTGTACTTAATTGCATAGAACGATAATGCCGATGCAATGCTAAACTTACCCGGAGGAGGAGCAATGCTTTTTTTAACTGGTGTAGATCATGTGAGCTTTGAAAAAGCAAACGGGACACGGCAAAATAACCTCCAATCGGCTACCGTGTCCCTGCAAGTCGTCATTGGTTTGTGTAAACGCAAAGAAACGGCGGCTCTGATTTCTCAAAACCGCCGTTAGGATAATAACTTAAAATGGGCGCGCAAAATCACCTGCCCCAACCAACGGTTTTTTTCTTTCCCCTTAATCGGGGCAGGTTCATGCGCTATGTAATTATTCTTTCGTGATAGATTCTTTCAGTCGTTCATAGGTTTCTGCACTAATATCGTGTTCGATTCGGCAGGCATCAGCCTCCGCCGTTTCAGGATCAACGCCTATGGATATAAAGTGCTTTGTAAAAAAGCAATGGCGTTCGTAAATTTTTTCAGCCACATCCCGGCCAAGGTCGGTCAGGTGTATATAATGGTTTTCGTCTGTTGTCAAAAAACCGCCCTCTCGTAAAGTTCCTACTGCGTAACATACGCTGGGTTTTGAAACTTCCATGTACCGGGCAACATCCACAGAACGCACCATACCGAGTTTCTTTTGAAGTATAAGCACGGATTCTAAGTAATCTTCACCGGCTGTGGTGGTATGTTGTTTGTTATTCATTTCTTTCTCCCATGCCATTCGTACCAGTAAAGAAAAACGCATTGTTTCTTTTTATTGCTGTATCTTACTACTGGATATTTTCCAATTAACTGCTTTTTCTCTAATATTTACGAAATCGGCATAAATTCCAGGCTGTGTCATCAACTCTTGATGTGTACCGCATTGGGCAATTCCGCCATTCGCAACAACAACAATCTGCTGTGCATTTCGGACCGTTTTCAACCGATGAGCAATAATAATAACCGTTTTATCCTCTGTCAGCTTCTCAATGGCCTGCTGGAGTTCTGCCTCGTTTTCTGGGTCTACACTGCTTGTTGCTTCATCCAGAATTATGATAGGGGTATCTTTCAAGATAGCCCGCGCAATCGAAATACGTTGCTTTTCGCCGCCAGATAAAGTAGCACCACTCTCGCCAATGACAGTATCATAACCGTTTGACAGTGCCATGATAAAATCATGGCAACACGCACTCTTTGCTGCTCGGACAACTTCTTCATGAGTGGCATCCGGTTTACCAAACTTGATATTGTTCTCGATGCTATCCGCAAAGAGAAAAACATTCTGAAAGACCATGCTGATATTAGAGAGCAAGCTATCCAGCTTATATTCCCGTATGTCAGTGCCGCCCAGTTTAATGCACCCTTCATCTACATCCCAAAAACGAGTAATCAAGCTGCACAATGTCGTTTTACCGGAGCCAGATGGACCGACTATCGCCGTAGTGGTTTTGGCCGGGATCGTCAGATTGACATGGTTCAAAATTCGGTGATCGCCATAAGAAAAGCCAACATTCTGTAATTCAATCGTGGTATCTTTCGGAGCAATATCTTTGCCGGACAAATCCATTACTGGAGTATCGTCAATAGCGTTCACCTTGTCGATGGAACTTTCTATTAACCGAAGGGCAAAGGACTTTCCCCCCGCCGCCTCCAGTTCACTGAAAATCAAGAAAGAAGCAACACACATCAGCAAACAGTACACCAACGTCATGCTGCCTTGCAAATAAAACAGGATAGAGCAAAACATGATTGCCACACTCGCCAATCGCAAAACAAACAGTTGTACCATTCCGTAAGGTCCAAAAACAGTTTCCAGTTTGGTATTGCGTGCGCGGCTTTCCTCAATGGCCTGTTTCATTTTCTGGTTCGATTTGCCACCGAGATTGAAAGACTTTACAATGCCCATACCCTGGATATATTCCAGTGTGGCGCCTACCAAATCCTCCTGTGCCGCCTGTCGTTTAGGAGATACTTCCTGTGATTTCTTTTGAAGTACGGAGTTACAGAGCAAAAACAGCGCAATCCCCAAGCAAGCCAGCAGACCAATCCTCCAGTCGAAGAAAAACATCACAATGGTAATGACCGTTACATGGATAAAACCGTGGATCACTGTAATCAGAACTGATGGCGCATTATTCTCTACATCGCTGATTGTTGTGGTGACGGTAGAGGTCAGATTCCCCAAACTATGGCTGTTAAAGTAGCCCATCGGCATATACTTCATCCTGTCGCCTATATGGATGCGCTTATCCGCGCACATAAAATAGCCAACTCTTGTTTGAGAAAAGTCTGAAATATAACTACAAACGATTTTTCCAATCACTCCTGCCAAAAGAAGCAGAAACGCGAACAAAATATCCTGCCCTTTGATTCCTTCCATCAATCCGTTGAGGATCAGAAAAAGAGCGCCGATCTGAAACATATCAAAGATTGAGTGCAGCAAGCTGAACACCACTGACTTTTTCAAAACCCCTTTCCAGTGGCCAGAAAAAGCATATATTTTCTTTAAGGCAGTAATCATGCTGTTGCACCTCCTTCATCGCGGCTCCCAATATGAGCCTTCCACATTTCTTCATAGAGCGGGCATTTTTTCAGAAGTTCCTCATGCGTACCGGTTGCCTCGATTCGCCCCTGATTCACCACCACAAGCTGATCCGCACCTGTCACCGTATAGAGTCGATGAGCGACCATAATCAGCGTTTTGCCCTGTACCAATTTAGAAATAGCTTCTTGAATCAGGCTTTCATTCTCAGGGTCAAGGTAGGCTGTTGCCTCGTCGAAGATAATAATAGGAGCATCTTTCAACATAGCTCTGGCGATGGCAATTCGCTGTCGCTCACCACCCGATAAGTGACCGCCTGCACCGCCCACAATCGTGTCATACCCATGCTCCAGGCCCATGATGAAGTCATGGCAGCCACACTTTCGGGCAACATCTTCCACTTCTTGATCGGTAGCCGACAACCTCCCCATACGAATGTTTTCACGGATACTTTCATCAAAGAGGTAATTATCCTGCGATACATAGGACACATACGAGGAAAGCTGCGACAGGGGAATATTTTTCAAATCCACCCCGCCAAGAGAAATAGTGCCAGATGTTGCCTCCCAAAAGCCGGTAATCAATTTAGTAATCGTTGATTTGCCTGAACCGGAAGGCCCAACTAAAGCCGTCATTGTTCCAGGTTGTATTGTCAAATTGATATGATCCAATATCGGCTTCGAGTCATTCAGGTCATAAGAAAAGGAAACATACTGGAATTGAATAGACTGATTGTGAATATCAGCATCATAATCCGGCCGCACCATTTCCGGTGCATCCAACAGATTTCCCACTTCTCCGACAATCGTGCCAAGCTGCGAAATATTGTCAGTAAATTTAATTGCTCCCAAAATCGGACCAACAATGCCCAGGGACAAAATCATAATGGTCAGAAAGACCGGGGCAGACAAGGTTCCATGTTGATACAGAACGGCACCAATGGGAAGAACCACCAGCCAAACACTGGGCCAGATAGTATTGCTCATGGACATAAACAACTGCGTGTCCTTCATCCAATCGACCGCATAACTGGCATCATCATTTACTGTATCAGAATACTTCTGATAAGAGTTAGCCGACTGATTAAATGCTTTAATAACCTCAATGCCACCTACATACTCGATAATGGTTGCGTTCATTTTTTGAACCCGTTTCATCAGGCCGGAAAAGCGTTCACTATACCCCCGTGACATTCCCATGTAGCACAGAAAACCAATAGGCAGAGTCACAAGAGAAGCCAGTGCCATGCGCCAGTCTAAAACAAACAGATATACAATAATGCACAGCGGGACGAACAGATTCGATGTCATTTCCGGAAACAGATGTGCGAGGATTGGCTCCATGCTCTCTACCCGATCAACGATGACATCCTTGAACCGGCCAGAGGATTGATCCATAATGTAACCCATTGGCACCCGTGAGAGTTTGTCGGCAATTTTAATACGGATCTCTTTCAAGGTCTGGAATGTCGCTGTATGAGATACCGTTGTTGAAAGAGTAGAAAAAAGCAGTTTCAATGTGAAACCAAGCAATATTACGCCGCACCACAGTGCATAAGTGTTTAGGGCAGTCACGCCATCAATCAGACAAAGCATGATATAAGCGATGGCGAAGTATGGAATCATCCCACAGGCCACACCCAAGATAGCCAGGATGATAGAGAGCGCATAGGCTCTACGATGTGTTCCAGTCAGCTCCCATAACCGCTTGACTGGCGATGGTATTTGTTTCATCATCTCTCACCTCCATAAAAGCAATACGGGGCAGCCGGTACCTCCCGACCACCCCGCATCGTCAAGCTGTGTTATTCTGCCGGAGTGATTTGTGTCACATCCAGGAAAGCATAATCCGAAGCAAAGTTATAATCTGCGATCTTGTCCGTGTTATAGACAATCATATCCATCTGATGGGTCAAAGGAACATCCAATACCTGATCGAGATCAGTATTGATGAGCAGTTCAAACAGTTCCTTCAACCGGGCATCATCGTTGCAGGTCTTAAACTCGCTCAATGCGGAAATAAACTCATCAGAATTATCTAACAGTGGGATGGAAACATCCTCTGGCATCTGAGCCATCATTGCAGAGAACCAGCATTGTGGCATTGCATAATTGAAGAAACCCGCAGTCATTGCGGTAATATCCCATCCTGTAGGTTCCATGTAACTTGCATACCACTCCATCTTTTCCATGCTCTTAATCTCTACTTCAATGCCAACTTCTGCAAGCTGGCTCTGGAACAACGTGGCAATGGAACCGATGGTACTGTCATCAGTAGGGCAGGTAAAGACCACATGAAGCGGTGTTCCATCCTTTTCCCGGATGCCAGTAGACTGATTCATGATCCATCCTGCCTCATCAAGAAGCTGATTAGCACGATCCACGTTATAGGTATAATCCTCTGTACCGCAAATATCTGAGTAAGGCGTGCCATCAGGAACAATCGTATTCGCCACAGGTTCATAGCCATAGGTCAGGCCTTCAGAAATCGCCTCTTTGTCGATAGCATACGCCAAAGCTTGTCGTACACTCAGATCAGACAGATTTCCATTGAAATTCAGAATGATATTACGAACCGTGGAACCAGACGGAGCAAATTTGCCCTCAATTCCATCAATAGCAGTCGCCTGGTTATAGTCCTCATAACTCAATTCAGCGGAGCCATAGATTAAATCAATTTCACCAGTTTTCAATGCCTGTACACGGGAGGCATTATCCGGGATATACTTTGCAACGATCTTGTCGTAATAGGGCTGCTCACCCCAATAATTCTCATTACGAACAAAAGTGGTGTACTGTCCTGCTACATACTCGTCATAAATATAAGGTCCGGTACCAGCATATCCGTTGACTGTCTGGAAGTCACCCTGCGTAATCTGTTTAGGAGAAATCATAGTGCATACATCCGGCCAGCAAAAATCGTTGATGTATGCAAAGTACGGTGTATCATAGGTCAGACGGATGGTGTATTCATCCACCGCCTCAATATTGGTATAATTGACAACACCAGGCAGCGCTGTAAAAGACGGGTTGATATGCCAGGCCTCAATATTGGCAATCGCTGCCTCTGCGTTAAAAGGTTCTCCGTCATGAAAAGTTACACCTTGTCGCAAGTAAAAGGTAAGCTGCTTACCATCCTCGCTCATTTCCCAATCTTCCGCCAGCACCGGCTGAATTTTTCCATCCACATATTTCACCAGACCCTCATAGAGCAACTTTTGAGTAGGGCGGTTATCCGCAATCATATAGAGGGGCGAAAGGGTTGTTGTTTCGCCAATCGTGGCGATATTTAAGACCTTTTCACTCGCTTCTGTCCCGCTTGCAGCATAAGCGGTATCGCTGTTAGCAAGCATCCCCATACACATAACAGCGGCAAGAGCTAGCCCTAAAACACGTTTGGTTCGTTTCAGCTTGGTTCGTTTCATCTTGTTTTGTTCCTTTCTGTGATTTTATATTTATCGAACGGCTTTTTTAGTAATTTTGCCGTGTTCGATCTCATAAATAATCTCGCAGAGCCGCGAGGCGATTTGCAGGTCATGAGTAATGACTAAATAGGCACAGTCATGTTCCTGCTCATATTTCTCCAAAAGTTGAAGAACCGCTTCTGTTGAAATCAAATCAAGGCCTGCGGTTACTTCGTCCAGAATTAGAAATTCCGGTGATATAGATAAGGAACGCAATAACGCAAGCCGCCGCTGTTCCCCGCCAGACAGTCTTCGAACCGGAGTATCAAGTAAACTTTGAGATAAACCGGTTTGTTCCATCAATTCAGCAATACGTTTTTTCCGCTGTGATGAGGAAAAATCCGTCAGGTTTACAAGGGCTTCCTCTACATTTTGGGATGTACTCCATGATGGATTTAGGGTTCCACCAGTATCCTGAAATACCGCTTGAATCTTGCCACGATATTTTCTCCATTCTCGCAGGCTCCATTTTGTGGTATCTACGCCATTGATAAGGATGCGTCCTTCAGAGGGGCGTTCCAATCCAATCATCAATCGAGCCAAGGTGCTTTTTCCGCTGCCGCTTTCTCCCATAATGGCGATGCTATGACCCTGCTCCCATATCAGAGCGGCATGATCCAATACACAAAATGTCTCCCCCTGCGCATCATAGTAGGTTCTGGTGAGGTTATCTAATTCAACGCGGTCCATTTCCAATTCACCTCCTCTCGGTGGCAAGCAGCTTCGGCAAAGCGCTTAGTCCATGGCTGTTGCGGGTGAATGAATAGCTGCTCAGTTGCCTGCGTTTCAATAATTTTGCCACGTTCCATCACATGAGTGATAGGGCATAGGGCTTTCATTGCCTCAGTATCATGGGAGATGAATAAAATCGCTGCTGTCTTTTGATATTTTCTCAGTAACTCCAGCAGTAAATCCCGATTTGCTTCATCAAGAGCACTGGTCGGCTCGTCTGCCAGAACATATTTAGGCTTCTTCCCCAAAATCAGTGCCATAGCAATCCGCTGGAGCATACCACCGGATAACTCTCCAGGATATGCACTCAACACTCGCTTGGTATCAGTCAGATTAACCTGTCGCAACACATTTTCCGCAAGTGCATAGGCCTGCTTTTTGTCCAAACCAGTGTGCGTACGGAGCGTTTCAATAATCTGACGTTCCATCTTTGCGTGTGGGAAAAACGCTGTCATTGGGTTTTGTGGAATAAATCCAATCGTCTTCCCGCAGAGTGCTCGACACTCTTTCGCACCATGTATCAGCAAATTATCTCCATCCAGGAGAATTTTCCCCTGTGTGATCTCCAGATCACCACTGTTCATACCCATAATGGATTTAATCAAAGTTGTTTTTCCAGAGCCACTAGCCCCAGTCAGTCCAATACAAGTCCCTTCATCAATAGATAATGAGACATCGGTTAAAATCGGTGTGTTATTTTTTACTTTCACAGTCAGATTTTTAATCTCAAGCATCAGGCCCCCTCCTTTTCCAAAAGCCTCCCTAAGTAGTTGAAACAGAGGGAGCTGATAAAAATAAAGAAGATCGGGTAAAAGAGCAACTGCGGATGAGTTCCAGCCAATGCCCTCGCATCGGAAAGCATAACTCCCCAATCAATTACATCATCACCCAGAGAAAGACCGATGAATGAGAAACCGGAAATCGCAATAATCATTTCTGCACAGGAAAGGCAAATAAATTGCACAACGTCACGGATAATATTGGGAAGGATATGTACCAGCATAATTCGCATTTTGCTTGCACCGCAGGCAATCGCGCACATGATGTATGCTTTGTCGTACTCACCCTCAATCAAAGTTTTAACCAACTTAATCATCCGAAGAACCAGCGATGCCGTCAGTGCCACTAACATGGTGGGGATACTATTCCCCCAAATACCAATAAAGATAATCAGATAAGCCACAGGCGGAATCGCTGTAACTGCGTTCAAAATACTTTCTGCAAGAATATTTCTGCGGCGTCCCGTCTTTGCCAGCAAGATGCCAAAGAAGATACCAAGCAAAATGACAATAGCTGATCCTACCAACACAATGCCTAAAGTTATTTTCCCGCCTTCGAGAATGCGTGAAAACTCACAACGGCCAAAATCGTCTGTACCAAACGGATATTCTGCGCTGCTGGATAGATATTTACCCCGAATATTTGTGGTCGTCGGATCGTGGGGTGCAAAGAACGATCCAAACAAGAAAAATAGCAATATTACAATCGGGATTGAATACGAGAGAATATGTTTTGTCCGGCTCATAGTCTGGCCCCCTCTCTCGCAGAAGCATCCCGTTGCAAAATCCGCCGTAATATATCCGAAAGGATATTGAACATTACCAGCGAAAACGCAAGAAACAGAATTGTTGCGTGGATAACTGGTGAATCCCGATACAACACGCTGTCGACAATCAAATAACCAAGCCCTGGCAATGAGAACACACGCTCTACAATCGCAGAGCCGGCCATACAAAGTCCGAGCATCTGACAGAAATTGGGGAGAAGTGTTACTACTGCGCTGGGGAGTGCATAGCGGAACAGAATCTTCCCCTCAGATAAGCCACGACAACGAGCATAAAAAGCACTATCCTGTTCCATCTCTTTTTTGATATTGTTTGCCAACATAGGAGAAAACAATGCAATACATCCGATTGCGATACATACTGCTGCGGGGAAATAGCGCACAAATCCTGTATTTCCCACTACCGATGTTACACCGAGTTTAACAGCAAAGATGTCAATATAGGTACTAGCAAAGAAAAACGAAGGAATAGAAACTCCGGCTATGCACAAAAAAATCAATGCACGACCAATTATTCGCTTTCTCGTCAAATAACAAAGGCATCCTATCAGCAAAATAAAAATGGCTTGAATAATAGCCGAAATTATAACGATTGTCACAGTTATACCAATGGCTGTTGTAACCTTTTCAAATACTGATTGGCCACTTACAAAAGATTTACCGAAGTCTAAATGAAATGCATCTCGAACCCATTTCACATACTGCACAGGCAAGGAATCATTAAGCCCCATTTTTTCTCGCAGAGCTTCCATTTGTTCATCCGTAAAACTAAATGCGGCCATAGAGCGCCTGGCATACGCTTCTGCTGGATCAATGGGTGAGAGACGAACAAGCAAAAACGAAAGAATAGTTACAATTAAAAGAGAAATTACCAATTCTCCCAGTTTATTTATAATAAAACGTCTCGTTGCTTTGCTCATTACCAAATTCCTCCTTTCGTAAATAAATAAGCGGTGTGGTTAGAGTTATCTAACTACACCGCCCATAATACTGTATTTTCCGAAAGGAAACCACTCCAAGAAGTCAAAACCTATCCAAAAAGCCAATTACTTTTTAGTGTTGCGATACTCTCTCGGAGACATCCCAATAATAGACCTGAAAGCAGATGAAAATTTATTTGGATTTGAATAACCTATTTTTCCTGCAATTTCAGATATAGATAATTGAGTTGTAAGTAATAGCTGTGCCGCCATTTGAATTTTGTATTCCTTTTGAAAAGCATATATAGGTTTTCCATAGATTGCTTTAAAGCAATCTTTCATTGTTGTCAAACTTAATCCATAACAAGCTGCCCATTCAGCCAATGAATATCTTGTATCTAAAGAATCCATCAGTTCTTGCTTCAATTCTTTTATTTTTCGGATTGTACTGCCTGGATAATAAACGGACACTTCTAAATTCTCTTGCGGAAGTATTTCAGACAATAGAAAGAAAATCTCTAATGCCTTTAATCGTAAGTAGCCTAATCGTTTTTTGTTTTTTTCCTCACAAACTTCTTGAAATACATGATTCAAGTCAGGAGGAGCTTTTACAACTGTGCAGCAGCGATCCGTACAAAATCTCGAGGTCAATTCAGATAAATCAATAGAAATTCCTTCTACAATATCCTTGAATTGACTTCCGGTAACACTCATATCTACAATCAAAGCTACACCATCGTACAATCCAGTAGGAAATGTAGGAGGTTCTCTATGAGGACTAAGGACACTAATTGCAATATCACTTTCCCCCAGATATGTAAAGTAATCCCGCTTATATTCACATTCATACCTTCCTGCGCTGCAATATGCAATTTCTAAAATATGAGGCATTGCTTTGTTTCTTGAAAAACAAGAAAACGCCTGAAAGGATGTATATGCTAAATCTATTCCAGGAAATAAATGAATACATTGCATGGTTCCATTGGGCGTATCGCATTCAATTTGATATTTTGTCCCATTATTATTCTTTTCAAGAATATGCGCCCCTGTGCTGAACAATGCAGGGTCGATCTCATTTCGCTCTTTCATTAAATCACCTCCCGGATTACTAAGACTATGATGAAGTTATCAAAGACTAACCAAAGTATATAATACTTGTTTCTCAAAGTCAATTTACCGTGCAGAGTAATCCACTCAACGGTATTCCCTTTGTCCCACAAAAGCTCCGTAACTTCCCCGCCATCCTTGAACACCGGAAAATTCAGACTCGTCATTCCTGTAAATTTCAATTTCCTTAATCAAGGCTGTGACCACATTTCTCTTTTCTTCGTCATTTATGGCATTCAATATTTACAGCTAATTAAATGGAAAAAAACTCCTGCTTTCTTCACTCAAAGATAGCTTTACAAAATACACCTCTAAGGCTACTACAATAGGTAGGGCGCAAGGTCTTATGCAGAAGCACTTTGAGACCTTGCGCCCTCTGTTATTCTACCCTAAAAATACTTTGCCAGCTGCTTCAGACCACGCCGGATGCTGTCATGGACACGGCTTGGATCTACACCTCCTACTTCGGCAATTTCATTTACCGTCATTCCCAGATAGTATCGGGCATAAATTCGCTTTGCCTGTTTCTCCGGCAGCTTCATCACAGTAGCATAGACCTGCTCCTGAAACTGTTTTTCCTCCAGAAGCATCTCCGGTGTTTGCGGCTTCAATAGCACCGCATTTTCAATGCCATTCTCGCAATCCAGAGAATACTGTGCTTTATAACGATACATCTTTCGCTCATACCCAGCCTCCGCACGTTCAGCTGCTCGAATAGTCTCCATTACTTCCTCTGTCACATCTACAAAAAAGTCTGTTGTATAAACATTAGGATAAAGTTCCCGAAGGTTAATTTTCTTCATTATGTACCTCCATTTCGATTCACGGGTGATTGACGGGTGAATCGAATGGAGGTGGAGAACGGCAGCGAAACAAATCGGGACCATTCCACAAAAAACGACAAACAAAAACGCCAGTCTTCTCCAAGAGAAAACTGGCATCATGACGATTCCATAGTCTATAATCGCCGATTAACCGGCAGGATAATACCGGTTGAGGTGCGTAAGGAGCAGAGACATCAGAAAAGCTTTTTTTGACGAATTACATATTGCTACTCTCATGGCGGCTCCCTCCGTGGGCCGCCGATCCTGTGTCGGGCAAAGAAAAGCGGCGGCCTTGATTTCTCAAAACCGCCGCTGGGATATATAGAGTGAGCACACAAACTCAACCTGCCCGCAACGGTTTTTTTCTTTCCCCGTCGGGCGGGGCAGGCTGTCGTTGTGTATTGGATAAAAAAGGCCGATAACCACAAGGGATCAGACCTTGTGTGTTATCGGCTCTGCGTCTGTGCGTCTGGCTCTTTGATAACAGATATATTTAGTTGTCGAGCAGAAATCAATGTTTCATGCTTGCATTTGGGACAATACAACGGGAAGTTTTCAAGAACTGTATCTTCCCGGATTTTTAATCGGGTTTTGCAGCCACAGACCGGGCATAAAACCCATTGCTCACGTTTCATTCTTCCTCCTTTGAACAAAACACTTCGAGGGTCGAGAGTGAGAGAACATTATTGCAAATTTGTTTTGCAATCCGGTTACATGGAACTCCAGTCCGAAACATGAATAATAGGAAAACACCGGGTGCAGGGCCAGCAGGCCGCCGCACTCGGTGTTCCTTAGTATTCAAGCACTAATGTTTCCTGTCGGCCATCCGGGAACGTATAGATAAACTTCGCGGTAGTATCTTTGCAGGCCCAAAAGAACAGATCGTTGCACTCCATGTCCAGCTCCACATTACCCTGGAAAGTGTCGGTCAATCGTATGGTCTGAAAACAAGGAAATCGCTCCGTATTGGTGCGGGAAAGCTGTTGCCGTAAAATCTCATACATCCCTTTCTTTGTAACAGGATTTTCTAAAATGTAGCGATAGCGGAACCGTTCATTGCTAAAGCGGTTGCTATTGATTACCCGAAGCAGATAGTCGGTAAACTTTGGTGGCATGATGCTCTCAATACTTACCACAACTTTTCGCTCCGGGCTGTTATGGATTTGAGTAATCAGGGAAGAAAGCACCTGCGGAGATAAGATGATAAAATCCATTTCTCCCTTGATAATTAGCGTGTACTCTTTCATTTCAGGCCCCTTTTTCATACGGCCAGTGTAACCGACACTGGCCGTATGTTAGAACACATCAATCAGTTGCCCGCAGTCTTTCCACGATACTTTGCTTCTCCAAATTCTTAAAGCAGATATAGGGAATAACGATTGCAAACGCAATCAAAATCGGCGTACAGATTACCAGCGGCAATAGTGTAAAGTGGAATGTTGCCGTCCAGTCACCGGCTACCATCATACGGACACCAACAGCTACTGCCACAGTGCCTAATACATAAGCTGCCAACAAAGTGCTTCCCGCGTAATACAAGCCCTCGTCGATCAGCATACGCCGGAGCTGCCGTTTTGTCATGCCGATGCTCTGAATCATGGCAAATTCTTTCTGGCGGGAAACAATCGCTGTTACCATCGAATTGACGAAATTCAGAATACCCACAAAAGCAATGATAAGGCTGATTGCAAAGCCCATCACAGTGTTCGCCCGTGTCTGTTCCTGATAATGCTCAATCAAAGTGGATTTCGCAGTATAATTCAGGCTCTTGTCCACGTCTTGTTGATATTGGATCAGCATTTCTTCCGCCTGCGGCTGGTATTCCTCGGCTACATCAAAGAACAGCTTCCGCAGAGTGTTATCCGGGTACATAGCCCGGAATGTATCGGCAGGAAGATAGAAAGAAAGGAAATCTTGTGTGCTGCTGTTTACGCCCTCGGTAATGGTGGGAATATCCGCCACAATCGCCATAACCTCGTATTGCTGGCCGTTCAACTCTACCGTATCACCAACAGAATAAGTCGGCTGTGTTTCTTTCTCACTGTCCTCTGCACCGGTAGCCGCTTCCATCACTACATAGCCCCCGGACAAGAATTTCTCTTTGTCAAAGGTGCCATCCAATATCCTGCCGTCCTGTGCAAAGGTGTCCAGAATCAGGCCGTCAATGCCGTATAGAATGGAAGTACATTCGCTGCTGTCGATCATGTCGTGATAGGCTTCTGCCAGCCCTGCATCCGTTGCTTCAATATAGGTCAGCCGGTCATCAGCGTTATAGTAGGTCTGGATATTCTCAAGAGCAGACGCCCCGATTTTATGCGTAAATACCTGCGAATACAAACGCCCTGTTGCTTCCAGCCCGGAAAGTCCCTCAATGTTCTGTACCAGCTCCGGGGAAATGGTGGTGCCGTAGGGATTGTAGGTGCCAAAGGTGGAAGAAATCGAACTGTCCTCTACCTCAAAATCACTGATAACTGTCTGGCTCATGTACTTATCAATATCAAAGCTGGCATTTTTCGCATAGACACAGGAAAGTAGCACAAGCCCCAGCGTCAGGGAACAGATTACCGTAATGGTGCGCTTTTTGTTCCGGCCTA
>NZ_JBWLUT010000008.1:0-2929 GCF_056504575.1 Blautia sp. CGZ-1-C1 | reverse complement strand
CCTGCTTTTTGCCGTATTTTACCAGATCTTTTACAACCTGCCAGTTCATCAATGGCTCTCCGCCAAAGAAATCCACTTCCAGGTTTCTTCTGGATCCTGAATTTGCGATCAGGAAATCAAGTGCTTTCTTGCCGACTTCATAAGACATCAGGGCTCTTCTGCCATGATACTCTCCCTCTTCGGCAAAACAATAACGGCAGGCCAGATTGCAGTCATGCGCAATGTGCAGGCACAATGCTTTTACAACGGTCTGCCGGTTATTTGAAAATTCTTCAATTGCATTCTCGTAAACATCTTTTGTAAAAAGCATTCCATCTTCTTTCAGCTTATTACATTCCTTTACAGATGTTTCGATATCTTCTTTCTTATATTTGTTTCCCAGTTTCTCTGCAATAGCTTCTGCGTCCAGGCCTTCTTCCAGGTAAGGAAGCGTTTCATATGTAACCTCATCTACCAGATGAATACATCCACTGTTGATGTCCAGCACAATATTAAAGCCATTGCTTTTATAACGGTGAATCAGACTCATTTTAACTAAAATCCTTTCTAAGCGTAAGATAAGCAGCGGAGTTTCCACTCCGCTGCTTATCTCATTTCTCCATAGCTGATCTTATTTCTGCTCACAGCTCTGGTTTCCTACTGTACAGGAAGTTTTACATGCGGACTGGCAGGAAGTCTGGCACTCGCCACATCCACCTTTCTTTACTGTGTTCTGTAAATTCTTTGTATTCAGGGTTTTGATATGTTCCATAACTCTATCCTCCTTATGTAATTATATTCTTGGCATAGTATATCATATATTTTTTAATTTTGAAAGCTTTTTTTTCCGACAGCATTCCACCAAGTGTTCCACCGCCCGCACACATGAAAAATGTAGTAACCGCATGTGCCAGACTCATGTCCCAATGCCCCTTTACTGTAAAGGAAACTGCCAGCAATAACACATAGTAGGCCAGACCTGTTACAACTCCCCACAGATATTTATCTCTATGTGTAATTTTACCGGCCATAAAGCCTCCCATGAAGCAGGCAAACACATAGACAACGATAATTCCTATGTCCACTGCCGTCTCTCCAAGATCAAAAGTAAACAGCAGTAATGCCAGGAGCAGTAATGCTACCCCAGTTAGTGCATACGCAAATAATAATGATTTTAAAATCGTTCTGACTCTCATATACTTCCCTCCTGTTAAACTATATGGGAGAGAAATATATGTTATTCAAAATTTTATTTTCTGTTTTCTTCTACACTTTTATCTTATTTCTTTTTCTTCTTTACAAACACAACCACTCCGATGATTACTGCCGCAGCCACCACCAGTATTACAAATGGCAGAATTGTTGTTGTATCACCGGTATTTACCGCATTATTATTCTTAGCAGTTTCATTTCCCGAAGAACTGTCTGTCTGTGCGGATAATGAAGAAGTATTATTATTGTCAGAATTAGTATTAATTGACACTGTATTATTGTTACCTGTATCAGAAGACTGTTCCTGCGTATCAGATGAAGCCGGGGTAGGTGTCACTGTCCCGGCACTGTTCGAATCATCTCCGGTATCCGGACCTACCAGCTGTCTGCTTCCGGCAATTCCAAACGGACTGAAAGAATGCGTGCTAAACACCATGATTCCATCTTCCACGCTTGGAATGATTGTCTCAGTTGCACCATTATCCAGAAGATGCTCAATTGTATACTCATATCCAGATTTCACCGGTACAGTTACGCTGACATATTCTCCACTTGGAATTTCATATTCTGTGTCATTCTGAAGATCCCAGAGTTCAAATTCATAAGACTGGAAAATCATCGCATCGGATTCATTTGTGAACTGATAGCTGTCCCCGCTTGATACTCTGAACTGCACATACCAAGGAAGATTAGCGCCACTTACTGTGATACCGTCACAGGTATGGTTAATCTCTGCCCGCTCTTCTTTTTCTTCATCTGACAGGTTATCTTCCACATCTGTCGGACGGTTATCTTTTTCGTCTGGTAATACAGGATTGTCGAAAATGTTATCATCCTTGCTATCTGTGTTGTCTGAATCATTTTTTTTCTCATCAGCAGTATCCTGTGTCGTGTCATCTGCAATTTCTAATTTGCCGGTAACATCTGCGCTGTCTGAACTCTTGTCTGTACTATTTTCTTTGCTGTTTTTATCCTTATCATTCTGTGTGTCGTTTTCTTTTTTACTGTTTTCGTCTTTATTTTCCTTATCCGTGTTATCTTTATTTGCTTTAGCCGAATTCACTTCATCAGATTTACCATCTTTGTTATCGGAAGTATTTTTTTCTTCTTCAGCCGGAGTCTCTGATGGCGTTTCCTGATCCTTAGTATCCTCTGAATCCCCTGTCGCATCTGTGGAACTGCTGTCATCAATGCCATTCACCACTACATTAATATATCCAACAACTGCTCCCGCCTCTGAATCCCATCCTTCTGCATGACTCAGATCCTGTCCCTCTGCTGGTATAAGAAACACCTCGCAAGCCTGTACTCTCTGTGTCGGAACAAAACTTCCGTCTGCCCATTCAAGAGTTCCATGTTCAGTTATCGGAAGTGCTATATTCGCAAGTTCTGTAGGCTGATCAATTGTAATATTATCCGGTATCAGTGCATCAGACACCTTTTCCTGTGATTCAGCCGCACTGACTGGTTCGGTCACAACAGGTACACTTCCTGTGATCAAAGCTGCTGTTAAAGCTGCTGCCGCAAGAATTCCCATTTTTTTCCCTGTTAATTTATTTCTTTTCATTCTATTTATGTTATTAGACATTTCGCACCTCTGTTTTTCATTTATCTTTCTTGTTTATATGTTATATATTAAGCAGATATCTTTAACCCGTATCATCTGCTATTTATAGCTTTGAACCTAAATATGCCGTTCAAATTCAGTTTATTTTCCAATATCTGGCACTACCAGTTC
>NZ_JBWLUT010000007.1:0-2871 GCF_056504575.1 Blautia sp. CGZ-1-C1 | reverse complement strand
GGCAGTCATCTGCTGATCCAGGCGAAATACTACAGAAGGTGAAAAGTGATTTTCCTGACAAATGGTAAGTGCACGCTTACCGGTATCGTTATCTGAACGAAGAATAATAAATGGTTCGTTCTCAAATTTGTTTAATGGAACAGAAGGAATATCAGAAGAGCGGAACTGCCCGTTCCGGATTTCCTCAATAGGAATCTGATATTCCTGCAGTTTGGTATTGATTGAATAATTTTTGGGAACTGCAAGAAGAAGTTGTTCTTTCTGATAGATATAATGTTCAAAAATCTGGTTATCCAGAATACAGTTATCGATCACCAGATCTAACTTTCCGGCCTGGAGAAACTGGGATAGCTTTGCTGTACTTTCTTCTACAAGAGAAATTTGAACATGTGGAAATTTTTGGGAAAAATCAGCAATAAGGGGAGGCAGAATCCATGAAGAAAAGAAGTTACTGCCACCTACATTGAGAGTTCCTGTTTTGAGATTTCCCAGATCCAGTATGAAGTTTTCAAGATTATTTTCAATATCCATGACTTTTTCAACAGCCTGTATGTAATGTTTTCCAACTTCGGTTAACTGTAAAGGTTTGGTGCTTCGATCAAAAATAGGATAGCCAATACGGTTTTCTACACGTTTTACATTGGCGCTTAAAGAAGGCTGCGAAATGAAAAGAGCAGCAGCAGCTTTGGAAAAGCTTTTTTCCTTGTATACCTCATAGATGTATTCCATTCCCTGAAACATATAAACTCCTCCGATATATAACTTAGTTACTGTTCACTCCGTTCTCAGTAACGTAGCCAAAATTCATTCCAGATTGCCTGCGGAAATGGGATTTTGGCTTGTATGTCTCGGGATAGTGGTATGTGAACAGTAACATAACTTAAACACTATATATTTTATAAAAATATATGTATTTGATTATATTATAGCAGAGATATATAATGAGAGCAAATACATGAGAGAGATAATAACAGTACTGTTTAATGGATAATATTAACCGCCGATTTTGTGGGAAAATGCACCGGAATGATTATCCGGGGAAGAATGAACAGAAAAAGGAGAAAGACTATGAAAAAAACAGACTATCGTGTAGAAAGAGATTCTATTGGTGTAAAGGATATTCCGGAAGATGTATATTATGGAGTTCAATCCTTACGTGCGGCCGAAAACTTCCACATTACGGGGCTGAATATGCATCCGGAAATTATTAACAGTCTTGCATACATAAAAAAAGCAGCAGCGATAACTAATTGTGAAGTGGGGCTTCTTGAGAAGAAAAAAGCACAGGCGATTGTCCAGGCATGTGATGAAATTATTTCAGGACAATTCCACAATGAATTTATTGTGGATCCTATTCAGGGAGGTGCAGGCACATCTTTAAATATGAATGCCAATGAAGTAATTGCAAATCGCGCCATTGAGATTCTGGGAGGGAAAAAGGGTGATTATACAATTATAAACCCTAACGATGATGTGAATTGTGGACAGTCTACCAATGACGTTATTCCTACTGCCGGTAAAATGACTTCTCTTCGTCTGCTGCAGAATCTGAAGAAACAGCTTCTTCGTCTCTACGATGCTCTTAATGAAAAAGCGGTAGAGTTTGACCACGTAATCAAAATGGGACGTACACAGATGCAGGATGCAGTGCCGATTCGTCTGGGACAGGAATTTAAAGCATATTCGGTAGCAATCATGCGTGATATCCACAGAATGGATAAAGCAATGGATGAGATGCGGACCCTTAATATGGGAGGCACTGCTATTGGAACAGGAATTAATGCAGATGAGGGTTATCTGAGAAGAATTGTTCCAAATCTTACTGAAATATCAGGAATGGACTTTATACAGGCTTTTGATCTGATTGATTCCACTCAGAATCTGGATCCATTTGTAGCTGTTTCCGGCGCTGTGAAAGCATGTGCGGTAACTCTTTCCAAAATGTCAAATGATCTCCGCCTTATGTCTTCTGGTCCTCGTACCGGATTTGGAGAGATCAATCTTCCGGCAAAACAGAATGGCTCCTCTATAATGCCGGGTAAAGTCAATCCGGTTATTCCTGAAGTAGTTAATCAGGTGGCTTTTAATATTATTGGTAATGATGTTACGATTACCATGGCTGCAGAAGCTGGTCAGCTGGAATTAAATGCATTTGAGCCGATTATTTTCTATTGCATGTTTCAGTCTATCGATACTCTTGGCTATGCAGTCCAGACACTGGTAGATAATTGTATTGTAGGAATTACAGCAAATGAAGAAAGGTGCCGTTATCTGGTAGAAAACAGTGTAGGTATTATCACTGCGATCAGCCCCCATCTTGGGTATCAGAAGGCTGCGGATATTGCAAAAAAGGCAATTAAGACAGGCGAATCTGTAAGAAGTCTGATTCTGAAAGAAAAGCTTATGGACGAGGATGAACTTAATCGTATTCTGGATCCGATCCATATGACGGAACCCTGGTATTTCCGGAAAAGATTATCTTATAAAAAAATAAAAAAAACAGGCGGGAAAATCTTCCCGCCTGTAAAATCGTCTGGACACATATCATATATAAATATGATTTTTATATTTTTGAATTATTCGATTGAATACGGATGATTTTATCCGTTTGATTTCAACTGGATTAGAACAGACCTGTGATCTTACCTGTCTCGTCTACGTCGATTCTCTCAGCAGCCGGAACTTTAGGAAGACCTGGCATTGTCATAATCTCACCTGTAAGAGCTACGATGAATCCTGCACCAGCGGAAATCTTCAGGTTACGTACTGTAACTTCGAAGTCTGTAGGAGCACCCAGTTTAGTCTGGTCATCTGTTAAGCTGTACTGTGTCTTAGCTACACAGATCGGGCAGTTGCCGACGCCAAGAGCTT
>NZ_JBWLUT010000006.1:0-4635 GCF_056504575.1 Blautia sp. CGZ-1-C1 | reverse complement strand
TGATGAAAACAAATTTTTCAACGGTATAGATGTGGAAAATATCGAGGATATGTGCTATATATCAACCTACACCAATTCTCAAATATGTACTGCCTGAATGCGATAACTAGGCTTGATCTTGATAAAAAATACTATCTGTCAAAAGAACTGAATAAAAAAATCAAAAAAATTCAAGGTAGTATTTCCATACAACATTTTTTAACCATACAAAAACGGCAGAACCCCAATAAAATCAAGGGATTCTGGCCCATTTTATTTTTCATCAACTGTCGAAAACGGGATTTTGTTATGGATTATAGCACTGTTATTATTATTTATGCCATATCTGTTCTACTTCATATTTCCGGGTACGTTCTCACGTTTGCATCTGCGGAGTAAAACGGGTGTGTGTTATTACATCGGGAATTTTCTTTCTTGCCAGGTCAGTTCTGCTTTTTCCTTACAGTTCTCAGAAAATAGCAGATTGACCACGCAATACTCATTCCTGCTGCAATTCCAAAAGCGAAAAGAAAGGTATCCCGTCCATATTCCAATGCCTGAACTGTATTTCCCTCCACAATGCTGTTCATACAATAATAAAGAGTGCTTCCGGGAATCAGAGGGATTACGGAAGTAACAAAAAAAGATGTCGATGTTTCTTTACAGATTCTCGCAAGAATTTCTGCATACACATCTGTAACAAAGCCAGCCATCAGCGTCGGAAGAAAAACATTTCCCCAGAATTCTTTTCCCAGAAGGAACACCAGCCAGCTAAGGAAGCCGCCAACTGCTGCCAGAGGCAGATATTTCTTTTTCATGTGAAAAAGAATTCCAAATCCTACAGAGCCAATGGCTCCGGTAATTAATTGTATAATGATTGCTACAGTCAAAGTCCAAACCTCCCAAATAAAATAACTGCCCCCATAAATCCAAGTGCCAGTGCCGCAGCAAGAAGTAAAGCAGCGATCAGGCGGATAATTCCGGAAAGTGTATCGCCAATAAGTACATCCCGGATTGCATTTGTTGACATCAGCCCCGGTATCAAAAGCATAATGTCGCCAATCATAATCTTATCCATGTGAAGGAATGGACACAGCAAGGTTAATCCACAGATTGCACAGCCTGTAAGAAAAGACGCCACAAACTGAAAAGTCACTTCATTCATGCATACCGGACGAAGATATTGCTGTAGTCCCCAGATCAGAACAGCCCCAATTCCTGCTGCAACAGCATCCGGAATACTTCCACCATAAAAAAAGGCAAAACTGCATGCGGCCAGAAGGCTTCCAAGAAGTTTCCATAGCGGTTTTGTTTTATTTTTATTGATTTTATCAAATTCCTTCCGAAGCTCTGCCGCCGGAACAGGATGATTACAGAAACGACGGCTCAGATCATTCAACTGCTCCAGTTTTGTAAAATCATTTCCACCACTTTCCCCTGATCCGTCGGGTCTGTGTCCGCGCTCCTTCTCCCGGAAATTCCATGGTAATAACGATACTGGATGTGATCACAAAAACATTCATCTGTGCGGCACCACAGGCATAACCCATTCGGTTCAGCGTATCCTCCACCCGAAAAATCTCTGCACCGCTATTTAACAGTGCGTCACCCATATCAAGAAAAATGTGTAAAAAATCTTTGGACGTCTGCATAGGAATACTCCTTTAATTTTATGGAATTGCTATAAGTATAAAGCTTAACTGCCGCTAATACAACTTCTATTTTTCTAGTGCTTTCATAAAATATTAGTCCTGAACTTTATATTTTTTATATTTCGCAGGTGTGGTCCCTGTGTATTTTCTGAAAATTTTTATAAAATAGCTCTGTGTGGAAAAGCAAAGATATTCACTGATCTGTGCTGCTGTATAATCTGAATAGGTCAGCATATTACAGGCAGCTTCTATCCGTTCCTTCTGAATATAATCTACAATAGACATTCCTGTCTCTTTTTTAAATAATCTGGAAAGATAACTGGCACTGATCCCTGCTGCCTCTGCAGTTTCTTCCAGTGTGATAGAAGCATGCAGATGAAGATGAATATATTTTACTGCCGCTTCAATTTCTCTGCTGTAATGTCTCATTCCGGACTTTTGCACTTCCTCGGGCAAATCTCAGGGCTGCTTTTTGTAATAACTTTTCTATGGAAGATTTACTGGTGCACTCTTCTACTGTCTGAATATAACCGTCGCTTAATGCATAAGCAGTTTCTTCAGGTACACCACCTTCAATGGCAGCTCTGGTAAACAGCGTAATTCCTGCGATAAACATATTTTTACTGTTTCGCAGTTCATTTCTGGACAGGATTCCAGGGGTTCCATCCGGTGTGATCTGAAAAACGGACTGTATTCTGTCTGTCTGTCCATTCCTGATAGCATCATACTGCCGACGCTCACTGGCATACGATTCATGTTTCTGTAAATTCTCACGTCTCTCAAATAGAGTATTCCTGCTTCTGTTCTCTGCAATCTGTTGTTCTTTTTCGTTATATTCCTTATTTTTCTCCTGCATCTTTATTCCTCTCGCGTATACAGCAATATTTTATTATTTATAGCAATATTTTACTATATTTTATCATTTACAGGTGATATAGTCCAGATAAAGGCAACACAAACAATCGGTTTAATAAACTTATGGAGGAATTTATTATGAATCGTGATTTAAAGAAAATCATCAGCCAGATGACTCTGGAAGAAAAAGCAGGCATGTGCTCAGGGCTTGATTTCTGGCATCTGAAAAGCGTGGAAAGACTTGGAATCCCGGAGGTAATGGTAAGTGACGGTCCTCACGGGCTTCGTAAGCAGGATGACAAGGGAGATCATCTTGGAATGAACGACAGTATCAAAGCAGTCTGCTTCCCTCCTGCTGCTTTAAGTGCCTGCTCTTTTGACCGTAGCTTAATGGAAGCCATGGGCGAAACTATTGGAAGAGAAGCACAGGCAAATGACGTATCTGTTGTCTTAGGACCTGCTGTCAATATTAAACGTTCTCCGCTCTGCGGAAGAAACTTCGAATACTATTCAGAAGATCCATACCTTGCAGGTGAAATTGCTGCTGCATTTATCAATGGTGTACAATCCCAGCATGTGGGAACTTCCATCAAGCATTTTGCAGCTAACAATCAGGAATATCACCGCATGAGTAATTCTTCCGAAGCAGATGAAAGAACACTCCGCGAAATTTATTTCCCAGCATTTGAAACTGCTGTAAAAAAGGCTCAGCCATATACATTTATGTGCTCCTACAATCAGATTAACAGTACTTTTGCTTCCGAGAACAAATGGCTTCTTACCGATGTTCTCCGCAATGACTGGGGATTTGAAGGTTATGTAATGTCTGACTGGGGTGCTGTCAATGACCGTGTGAAGGGTCTGGAAGCCGGCCTGGAACTGGAGATGCCAGGTTCCAACGGAACAAACGATGCTCTGATCATGGAAGCTGTAAATAATGGAACTCTGAAAGAAGAAGTTCTGGATCAGGCTGTAGAACGTATCCTGAATATTATTTACAAATATGCCGACCACCGTGCACCGCAGGAATTTACCATGGAAAAAGACCATGAAGAGGCACGCCGTATTGCAGAAGAATCTATGGTCCTTCTGAAAAACGCAGACCAGATCCTGCCTCTGAAAGCATCTGAAAAAGTAGCTTTTGTAGGTGGTTTTGCCAAAAAACCGCGTTTCCAGGGCGGCGGAAGTTCTCATATTAACTGCTTTAAAATTGCCAATGCACTGGAATCTGTTCCTGCTGATGCACAGGTTACTTACGCAGAAGGATTTCCTGCTGATAAAGATTTATATGATGAAAAGCTGGCTGCTGAAGCAGTTCAGGCTGCAAAAGCTGCTGATAAGGTTGTGATCTTCGCCGGACTTCCGGACAGTTTTGAGTCTGAAGGATATGACCGTTCTCATATGAGACTGCCTGAATGCCAGAACCGTCTTATTGCTGAAATTCTGGAAGTTCAGCCAAATACTGTGGTCGTTCTTCACAATGGCTCTCCTGTGGAAATGCCATGGATCAACGATGTGAAAGGTATTCTGGAAGCTTACCTTGGCGGTCAGGCAGGTGGTGCCGCTGTTGCAAATATCCTCTATGGTGTTGTAAATCCAAGCGGTAAACTTGCCGAAACAATTCCGGTGAAACTAGCTGACAATCCATCTTATCTGAACTTTGGCGGCGGTGATAAAGTAGAATACCGTGAAGGTGTATTTGTAGGATATCGTTATTATGATACCAAGCAGATGAAAGTTGCTTATCCATTCGGATACGGACTCTCCTATACTACTTTTGCATACAGCAATCTGCAGATTTCAAACACAACTCCGACAGAAAAAGATACCATCTCTATTTCTGTAGATGTGACAAATACCGGCAGCGTTGCAGGAAAAGAAGTTGTCCAGCTCTATGTCAAAGATATGACTTCCTCTGCAATCCGTCCCGAAAAAGAACTGAAAGGCTTTGAGAAAGTTCAGCTTACTCCTGGTGAAACCAAAACAGTTACCATGGAACTGGATAAGCGCAGCTTTGCATGGTACAATACTGAATTACATGACTGGTATGCAGCAAGCGGCAAATATGAGATCCTGGTCGGTGCATCTTCCAGAGATATCCGTCTCTCTGAAACCATCGAACTCTCCAGCAGCCAGGTCATTCCGATGC
>NZ_JBWLUT010000005.1:0-9664 GCF_056504575.1 Blautia sp. CGZ-1-C1 | reverse complement strand
CTGCTGATGGTTGGATTCTGTATGATAACCAGATTCCCGTCACCATCTACATGAACCACCACCATATAAGCGGAAGTGTAGACGATAGAAGTTTCTCCCTCCGTTACCGTCTGATCTATCGAGTAGACAACGGTAAAGTCGGTTGTTCCAGCCTGTTTTATATCCCAAATCTTAACGTCTGTCACCGTAGAGCTTGTGGGTATATCCTGTCGTACCGTCGTCAACATTCAAATCCTGCAAGCTCTTTGTAAGATACTGGTTGATAGCTGTGGTTCTTTTTTCAATGGATTCCTGCGTATTACTCCAAGAATAGTAGGACTTCGCAAATGCTTTGACGAAATTCTCTATCTTGTTGGTATCAACGATACGTTGTTCAATGACTTCTTTCTCATGTACCGTGTGCATATCAATAGCGGTGAAGTTCTTATACACCCCAAAACTGACGCTTGCAATCAGCACCAGCCATAAGGCAATCACGGTTTTCTTGTGTGTGCCGACTTTCATCACAGGCACACGTTTCTCTTTCTTCGGTTTCGGTTCTTTCTCCTTTTTCTTAAATATCATAGTATCCAAGCTCCGACATACGCCCAAGAGCCACACGGAAATTGAACTGGTCACGGATTCCATCACCGAGATACTTTGCGTCTGGACGCTGACAGGCGAGAATGAGAAAATATCCTGCCTGTCGTCCGAGCATGACTATCTGTTTCAGCTTGTTAAGGACAGCAGCATTTTCCTTTGTGGTGAGCATTTCCATGAACGCCACATATTCATCAAAGATAAGGAAGTGGGGCGATAGTCCTAAATAGGCATAGTTTTCACCTGTCCTGTAATTCTCCATGAGCTTCATTGCTTCACTTCTTGCCATCATACCGTCATAGAACCTGTCAATACAGGCGGTTATATCGTCTTTCTTGTACCAGACTTCCGACATGACAACGGACAAATCCGCAAGGTCGGCGTTCTTTGGGTCTAAAATATACATGACCGCATTGCTGCGGAGCAGAGCTTCAATGATAGTAAGGATAAAGTAGGTTTTACCACCACCAGTGCCGCCAGCAATTAGCATATGTGGGAGCTTGTCATACTCCCACCAGACATTTTTCATCAGACGCAAGCTGCCATGTTCAGCCTGTACCTCATTGATAGTGATTCTGTTCGCAATCGTATCATAGAGCAACACATATTCCACATAGCTGTCTTTCAGCTCTTTGGAAACCAGCTCACAGTACAAGCCTGTTTCCAGTTTCTTTTCCAAGTGTAAAAGCTGCTCTTGATATTTCCCCAATGTGATTTCTGTACGGATATATAAAAGTCCATGCTCCATACGGTAATACAGTTTTGGAAAATAGGTGATTTTCTCTTTTTTAGTAGTAGCTGGCAAGTCCTTGAAGAATCCGCTATCCTGTGTGGATTCCGATTCATACCAGCCATTTTCCAACAGCATACGAGCCAGCTTTTGACGGTGAAAGAGCTGCTTCACTCTGTCATACTGGAATCTGCGATAGAAAAGGGCAGCCAGCACACAGACCAGAGCCGCCACAACGATAGTCATTATCCTGTATGGCATGATTGTCAAATGGACGCTGCCATCTTGAAAAAGTGAGATTGCTTTCCAGTCCGTAGTGATGATTGACTTTAGGTTCAGCAGCATAACCACCGCAAAGAACAGCAGGAGCAGTGAACCAAAAGAGAAACGAAAAACCAGTGATTTGTCACTGGCTCTGATTCGATTCCCACGTTTATTGAATTGTGGCATATAAAATCCTCCTTTCCATGAAAAAAGCAGCTAATCTTTTACAGACTAACTGCTTATGGTATTGAATATGAAATTATAATATAAATCAAAAATATTTATTATGGTAACTGTATTCCTTTTGAAGCCAAGTACATCTTAATTGCATTATATAAAACAGGCACACCAGCAGTAATTCCAGCTACTGCAACATCTCCACCTTTATCTTTAACATAATCCCAAAGTGGATGACTTGAATCTATTGAAAATAAAATTACGACTTCTATCGCCCTTACCATCTTCTTCTGTTTTGAAGCTATATTGCATCGCAAAACGGTCATATGTTTCATCAAACACACCACCAAATCCTTCAATAATTTCCATAGGATTTTTCGCGTTTTTGTGTTCATCAAGATATGCTTGTTGTAACTTCGATGCAGTAGTAAGCTCTGCTGGAAAATCTCTAGTCTTCAAAGATGCATATACACGATGAAACAGACCTAAATAATCAATATGATTTTCTAAGCCTCTTGTTATAATCTGATTAAGTAACCTGTCTCTTGTTGCATCAAACTCATCTATAAAAATAATTGCATTTTTTGTAATATCATTATTGTAAAAGCTGTATGTAGGTTCAATTATCGTAGTATTCCCCAAGAAAAACTTGTCCATAGACATAAAAAATATCCGTTTCTCTCTCGTATATACTGCCGGATACAATTCTCCTATCCAATGATAATCAGGATTATTAGCAATATTCTTTAACTTTTCCTTTGGTGTCCTGAACTGCTTCAGTTCATTTTCTATTACTCGACGAAAAGCACCTTCCTGCTGCTTGCGAATTGCATCCTCTGCGCTCTTGCATAAAACATTTATAATGTCCCTGCTGGTTCCTTTTAATTCACGCTTTTTATCTCTGTATTCATTTAATAATTTTACTGAACCATGTAAATCCTTAAATTCTTGTTTCATAGTGATTGCCGGCGGTATTTTTCTTGCACGATATAGCTCGTCCAATTTTTCTACAACCATATCCGCATTAGCTTCTATTCGCAAACAATATTTATCATAATCATCTGCTTTACCGCGCTTTGCAAAATGTTCACGCAACTCCTTATCCGGCAAATTTTTCTTAAGTGTTGTAACAAAGAAAATCTTCTTATCCTTGAATTCAGGCGCATCATAATTGTCGACCATAAAATCCAATACACAATATGTTTTCCCAAAACCGGTCGGCATATCCAGCAAGAACAATCCCGTATCCGTTGACTTGCAAAAATTTACAATCGCCTGTTTCATAGTATCCTCCAAGTTTTTCTTACTTTGTCATCTATTATTTATAGAATATCTGCATAATATTTCCCATTTTCCAACGAGAAGACCACTTCTCCAGGAACAAGTTTTTCTCCCATATTTACACATCCCATCACAGTCATCGCCCACTCTGAATATTCAAACGGAAGTTTATAATACACCGTCTCCCTACCATTTTCGATAGTAACCATAGGAGTACCTGTATTACCAAATCCAATCGATAAAACTTTGTACACATTCTTACCTTTTGTTATAGGCAATAGTGGATCCTGCTACTGTTTCATCAATCTCACGATCAACCACTTCTACGATTGCCTGGATAAGTGCTCGTGGAGTAAAGTACTGACCTGCTCCACTCTTTTTATCCTGACCATTCTTTTCAAGAATTCCCTCATAGATAGCACCCTTAAAATCTCCTTCCATCATATACCATTGCTCAGAAGATACCATTTCAATAACCTTTCTACTAGATAACCTCTCTGCATCTCAAGCATATTTTTGAAATATATCTTATTCCCATTAGCCATATACACTAAGGGAATAAGTTTCTCAAACCATAAACCATACCAGGCCTGTGGAGAAACAGCATAGTCCTCTGCCTGCGTCTTAACTTCATCACCTAGAGGATTATCTTCTCTTTTTGCCTCAACCACTGCAATAGCTTTTCCATCAATAAAGAGAAGGTAGTCACTTTCTGTGTTTCCTCCCATCAAAGCTTCCTTAACAGCAGATGTGCTATTCGGCAGATATTCATTTCGAGCCACTATATCCCAGCCGGCATTTCTTAATTGCTTATCAATCTTTACACGAGCTTTTTCTTCCGGTAACATAGGCATACGCTTCCTTTCTAATCCATTCTCTCATACCAGGTATCCCAAAATCAGGACTTGATATACTTTCCGGACTTAATTCTTTTATCCGCTGGTTTTACAGCATTCTTTGGAATGGCCCAAGTATTACCAAACTTCATAGCCCCTTCTATCATTCCTTCATTGCAGATTGTCTGCACTCTTCTAACTGATAGGTTCCACTTTTCTGCTGCTTCTTTAATAGTCATAAACTCCATATTTTCTTACCTCAATAAAGTTATAAAATACGACATTTTATCCTAATTTCTATTATAAGCGTCAAGACGCCGAAAATCAATCTAAACCTACATAACTTTCGGCGTACAACCAGTTACCTATTCGCAAACTCAAAATCAAAAAAATACCTTTTAGCAAGCAGATGTATTTTCTCGCTAAAAGGTACTTCACCCTTGTGCATATATTCAATTTATTTTTTCATGTACATTTTTCTTCTTTAAATTTCTATGATATGTTTCCTTAAAAATAGCCCTCAACCCCGCTTAAACTGGGCATTTCTTAGAGAGTAAACATACCGTCTCCACGTGGACAGTCTGGCAGAATTGATCCACACAGCAGGCCTTCTCAACCTTATATCCTGCCGCCAGAAATGCCGGTAAATCTCTTGCAAGACTTGTGGCTTTGCAAGAAATATAAACAATGTGATCCACTCCGTAAGAAAGAATCTTCGGCAATGCCTTTGGATGGATGCCGTCTCTTGGTGGATCGAGGATAATCACGTCTGGTTTATCCGTAAGGTCATCCAGAACTTTCAGGACATCTCCTGCTATAAATTTACAGTTACCAAGATTATTTAATGCCGCATTCTCTTTCGCAGCTTCTACCGCCTCTTCTACGATTTCCACACCAATCACCTCGTCTGCCACAGATGCTGCAAGCTGGGCGATCGTTCCGGTTCCACTGTAAAGGTCAAAAACTACTTTGTCTTTCGTGTCTCCGATATACTGACGGACTACTGAATACAGGACTTCCGCAGCCAGCGAATTGGGCTGGAAGAAGGAAAATGTACTGATCTTAAAGCGCAGTCCCAACAGAGTTTCATAGAAGAAATCCTGTCCGTAAAGGATACGTGTCTCGTCACTCTGTACCACATCAGACAGAGAATCATTGATAATGTGCATGATCCCGACAATCTTGCCTTCCAGCGGAAGTGCAAGAAGTTCCTCTTTCAGCGATTCCAGATTATGTTCTTCCTGACTGGTCGTGATCACATGTACCAGAATCTCCCCTGTCGTTACGCCACGGCGCAGGAGTAAATGACGCAGATATCCGGTATGCTGCATTTTTTTATAATAAGAAACATTTCGTTTCAGGAAATATTCATGAACGCAAGTCAGGATTTTTGTCATATCTTCGTGCACCAGTTTGCAGTCATTTGCAGTAAGTACATCATAGGTGCTTCCTTTTTTGTGCAGTCCCAGTGTCAGTGGACCGTCCTTATATGCATCCCCAAAGGAAAACTCCATCTTGTTACGGTATGCAAATTCAATCGGACTTCCATGGATTCCTTCCCACTGGTACTCTGTACCGTTTAACGCCCCATCCAATAATTCCCGCACCTGTCGCTCTTTCATTTCAAGCTGATTTTCATAGGACATTGTCTGGTACATGCATCCACCACACTCTGGAAAAATGTTGCAGACCGGTTCTCTTGTCTCAAGCGAAGATTTCTCCAGCACTTCCAGAAGTCGTCCTTCCGCACGTCCGGAACGTTTCTTATTGATCATAAAGCGTACCCTCTGACCAGGCATACCATTCTTCACAGTTACTTTCTGGTCACCTACCATTACGATTCCCTTATTTGGAAAATCTACCTTCTCAATTACGCCCTCGTAAATTTCACCTTTCTTCATATATCCTCCTATGTTTACTCATATATCTCTATAAATCTGATAACATCTATAAGATTTATTTAAAATTTATTACTGTCCATTCCATGAACAATAGCTAACCTTCTTCTCTTAATTGCTTTCATAAAAATAGCCCCGGTATAAGCCGGAGCCATTCTCATTTTCATTCTCTTGCGATAATTATTCTTCTTCGTCTTCGAAATAATCATCGAAGTCGTCGTCAAAATCCTCTTCAAAATCTTCCAGATAATCTGGAGCAAAGAAGTGATATACAGCAAATGCGATACCTGCTACTGCTGCAACTGCGCCAATGATCGCCAGTACCCAGAGGACTGTATTTTTTTCTTTCTCTTCTTCTTTTTTGTTTAATGCTGCTAATAATTCTTCAATTTTAATATTCATAACCGCACCATCCTCTCAATAATCTGCCAGACGAGACGCTATCGTTAAAATAGAATAGCTGTTAACACTTTTGCCGTCTGCTGTTTAATGTGATTATTATACCACTTTCTATCTGATTTTACCATAAATATCTCAATTAAATTTGGGTTTCTGATATACTTTTAAGAATTGTTTCATTATAATGATATCAAATGCAAAAGATTTATCGTTTCTGAAAACGTAGTTAACAGTATCATTGTTATCGCGCAGGCACGAACAACTTTTCGACTTGATACCGTTATATAATATGTATAAAATACAGATTACGATAAAAAATACACTAAGAAAGGTACAAATCTCATGATAGAAACGCTCTTATTTGATCTTGATAATACCCTGCTTGATTTTAATCAGACAGAACGTATCGCCGTTTCAAAAACACTGGAGAATTTTCAAATTACTCCTGCCCCTTCTATTTTAAAACGTTACAGCGAGTTAAATCTCGCCCAGTGGAAATTACTGGAACAAGGAAAGATTTCCAGAGAACAGGTAAAGCTTCGTAGATTCCAGCTTCTTTTCTCAGAGCAAAACATTGATGCCCCTGCCGAAGAAGCCGCCAAAATCTATGAATTCCTGCTCGCCCATGGTCATTATTTTATGGACGGTGCAGAAGAACTTCTGGAAACTCTTTATGGAAAATACCGCATGTATCTTGTAACAAACGGAACTCTCAGCGTCCAGAAAGGCCGCCTCAAAAGCGCCAATATCTCCCGATACTTCGAGGATATTTTCATTTCGGAAGAACTCGGTTATAACAAACCAAGCATTGAATACTTTGACTGCTGCTTCTCCAAAATACCAGATTTTCACAAAGAAACAGCTGTGATCATCGGAGACAGTCTGACATCCGATATTCAGGGCGGACTCAATGCCGAAATCCGCACGATCTGGTTCAACCCGAATCACAGTAAGGCTGATAAGATCATTCCGGATTATGAATTTGACAGTCTTCCTAAACTGCCACAACTTCTTTCAGAGATATAAACAACTTTTTTGCGTTTCAATTTACAAAGTTTATGAAGTCAAAAGAAGCATGTCGAAAGACAATATTATTTCTTTCACATGCTTCTTTTTTTAACTATATGTTCTGATGTTAGGGTCAAAAGGCATTTTGCCCCTAACTTGATATCTACGAATTGCTCCGCTGCAAAGCAGCTCCGTTTTCCTGTTGCAATAGAATTTTATCAATTTTCTTCTCAGTCTTTTGCAATTGCTCCCACTACAAAGTAGCAGATCACCGCCACGATCATCGCATTGATAGAAGCAATTCCACCAGGGATAAGGTTTCCTGCCAGTGCTCCGCAGATCACGCCGATAACAGAACCCCATTTCACTTCTTTCTTTGCTTCTTCACCTGATTCATAATCAGATTTATGCAGGAAGAAATCAAGGGAGATCAGCGCACCTACCGGCGGCAGGGCTGCGTTCAGGAAATTCAGCCAGCCTACGAAGTTATTGTAAAGCCAGATAGAAAGTACAGTACCAATGATACCTGCGATCACTACCATGGGCTTCTTGCGGACTTTTGTGATATTGGAAAGTCCAAGTCCGGAAGTGTAGAGCGCATTGTCATTTGTTGTCCAGATGTTTGCTCCCAGTGCAATCAGTGCCGGAACGGTCAGTCCCTGTGCAATCATAACATAGAAGATATCGTCTTTTCCTGTAAAAGCACCGCCTGTCGCACCAAATGCGAACATCAGGGCATTTCCAAGGAAGAATGCGATAACCGTTGTAACAATCGCAATCTTATTTGTCTTTGCATAACGGGTGAAGTTCGGTGTTGCAGTTCCGCCGCTGACAAAGGAACCGATAACAAGTCCGGCTCCGCCAGCGATAGTCAGCGTTCCCTGGCTCTTCGCAAATACAGCTGCAAGACCGCCGCCCTGACTGATTGCAAGACACATGGAATAAATTCCAAGCACTGCAATCAATGGTACAGAAATATAACTTACAATCTGTAATCCTTCAATTCCACGATACGCAGAAAGTGTCATACACGCACCCGCGATCACCACAAGTACGACCGGTGATACATGAAGCACCTCTGCTGCCGGAATAGCAAACATAGCAGCACCTACACCAAACCATCCGATCTGTGTAAAGCTGATCAATGCTGACGGCAGGTAAGAACCTTTTTTACCGAAAGAATGCTGGGCAAGTAGGTCCAGTGACATACCGGTGTGGCTTCCGATATAACCAAGCACCCCTGTATAAGCCCCCAGAACAATACTTCCAATCAGAACCGCCCATATAAATCCCTGCAGGTTCAATCCGATTCCCAGTTTTGCACCAACACTCATACTTGCTGAAAAGAACGTAAAGCCAAGCATGATGAAAAACATCGGCCAGAAACCTTTTCTGGCAGTTACAGGTACACGTTCAAGGGAATAATCCTTGTCTTCTACTACATCTTTTGTGTTTTTACTCATAATGTTTTCCTTTTCCTTACAATTTCTTCAACTTCGCAAATCCTGCAAACATTTTCTTAACACCGACCTTATCAAAATCAACAGTGACCTCGTAATCTCTACCGCCATCCACAATATCTTTGACAATTCCCACTCCAAATTTGATGTGGCGCACCGTATCTCCCACTTCATAATCCAGAGATGCCGCTTTCGTCACTTTAAATTCTCTCGGTTTGAAAGGCTTAGCTGCCATCGTCATTTTCATTTTCGCAAGGCTGCTGTCTGCTGCGATCATATCTGCAACAATTTTCTTCTTTTCCTGCGCTTCCTGTCCCAAATCAACAAGCTCGCGCGGAATTTCACGGACAAATCTGGAAACTTTATTGTACTGCACATCTCCGCGGATCATTCGCTGTCTCGCGGAAGTCAGTGTCAGATCTTCCATGGCTCTTGTAATTCCCACATAACAGAGGCGGCGTTCTTCCTCAAGGTCAGATTTATCATCCGACACAATTGACATATAAGACGGGAAAATTCCATCCTCCATTCCAACCAGAAATACTCTCGGAAATTCCAGACCCTTGGCGCTATGTAAGGTCATAAGAAGCACATAATCCTGATCCGGGTCAACACTGTCGATATCCGCAATCAGCGCAATCTCCTCCAGAAATCCTGACAGGGTTGCCGACTGTCCCTGCTCTTCCATAGCTTCCTGATAGGACTCTGTCTTAGAAATCAGCTCATCAATGTTCTCGATTCTTGCATCTGCTTCCTCCGTCCCTTCCGCTTCCAATTCTGTGACATATCCGGTAAGACGGATAACCTCCTCCAGAATTTCACGGACGGTATAAGATTCTGCCTTGCTCTTCAGCCCCTGAATAAAGGTTACAAAACCGTCAATCTTTGAAAGGCTTCTGCCAATAGACGGAACCTCTTCTGCCACACGCAGGGCATCATAAAAGCTGACACTCATCTGGTCTGCATAATCCTGAATCCTTCCCAGAGTCGTAGCCCCGATTCCTCGTTTCGGCACATTGATGATACGGCGCA
>NZ_JBWLUT010000004.1:0-8153 GCF_056504575.1 Blautia sp. CGZ-1-C1 | reverse complement strand
TGGCGAGAAATTGTCGAGAGAAGCGATAAGAGAAGCATATGGCGGGAAATCTGTGCCGTTGTACAGGATATGAAAATATAGTAAATGCAGTAGAAAAAGTAATGGATGAAAATGAGACAAGAAGAGGAAAGACAGTAAGATGATAAATACTAATGCCAGAAATGCCGGGGATGGATTGGAAAATGTTGTAATCATAAGAGGAGGAGGCGATCTTGCCAGTGGTACAATTCACAGATTGTATCGTAGCGGATACCGTCTGCTCGTGCTGGAATGCGAGAAACCGACCGCAATCAGACGAATGGTTTCGTTTTGTGAGGCGGTTTATGATGGACAGTCTTCAGTGGAAGGGGTTCTTTGCAGGAAGATAAACAGTATTCAGGAATGTGATGCTGTCTGGAATGCGGGAGAGATACCTCTTATGGTTGATACAGAGGGAGAAATTCTTCAGAAATACAGACCGGCTGCATTAGTAGATGCGATTCTTGCCAAAAGAAATCTTGGAACAACCAAAAATATGGCAGATCTGACGATTGCTCTTGGACCGGGATTTATGGCGGGAGAAGATGTAGACTACGTGATTGAGACTATGCGTGGACATAATCTTGCCAGAGTTATTTCCAGGGGAGCAGCACTTCCGAACACAGGAGTCCCGGGTGTGATCGCTGGCTTTGGCAAAGAGCGAGTGATTCATGCACCGGCAGCTGGTGAGATTCACTGTATCTCAAAAATTTCAGATATCGTAGAAAAAGACCAGATACTTGCGTGGATCGGGGACGTGCCTGTCAGAGCTTCTCTTACAGGTGTGTTGCGTGGTATTATACGTGATGGATTTACAGTGCCGAAAGGAATGAAGATTGCAGATATTGATCCGCGTAAGGAGCAAAAGAAAAATTGTTTTACGATTTCCGATAAGGCTCGCTGTATTGCAGGCAGCGTGCTGGAAATTCTGCTTTCAGAAGGAGTGATGCCATATGAAGCACCAGGTCGATTTTCTGGAATTACTGCAGATTGATTATGAGAGATACCCTGTAATTGCTGTCGTAGGCGGTGGAGGCAAGACGAGCCTGATCTATCGCCTTACTGATGAATTGCTTGACAGAGACAAACGAGTAATCATTACGACAACCACACATATGACAGGGGAATCAGAACTTCCCTTTGTGAGGGGAGGAGACGCTGCCAGAGTAAAAGAAATGTTGGATAGAGAAGGATATGTTATTGCAGCTGAATATGAGGAAGAAACAGGTAAATATGCAGCGCTTTCAGAGAAAAAGATGGAGGAACTGAAAGGTTTATGTGATGTGATGCTTGTGGAAGCTGATGGTGCGAAACATCATCCGGTAAAGGTTCCTGAGGCATGGGAGCCTGTAATACCTGCCTGCGCGGATATTGTGATCAGTGTGATCGGACTGGATTGTTTGGGACAGCCCATCAGTCAGAGCGCATATCGAATGGAACGAACATCAGAATTTCTCAAAAAAGGTCTGGAAGCTCCGATCACAGAGGATGATCTTATAAAGATAGCAACTTCTATCTGTGGATTGTTTAAAGACGTGGAAGAGCGGATTTACAGAGTTTATCTGAATAAATCAGATGTTCTTACAGAGGAAACATCTGCGGAGCATATCGTAAAGGAACTGGGAAAAAAACATACCATAGCAGCATATGGAAGCCTATGGGAGGAATAAAATAACTTTGAAAATTGCAATGATTATGCTGGCGGCTGGAAACAGCCGCCGTTTTGGTGGAAATAAGCTTCTGTATGAAGTAGACGGAATGCCTATGTACAGGCATATTCTGGATTTGCTTATGGAAGTGGAAAATGAAGTGAAAAACATTTTGAAACAAAATAAAGAAAGCAATCCTGTTGAGGATGAAACTGTCATTGAGCTAAATAGAGGGTGCTTAAAAAATATTACGTGTAATATTACTGTAGTCACACAATATGAAACGATCGCAGAGATGGCCATAGAAAATCAAATCCAGGTTCTCTATAACCATCATCCGGAGAAGGGAATTTCTTCAACTATTCAAATTGGGCTGAATGCCAATCTGGATGCAGATGCAGTACTATTTACAGTCTCTGACCAGCCATGGCTTAGTAAAGAGACAATCTGTAGATTGATAGAAGTATTTTTAAACAGCGAGAGGGGAATTGCCTCCGTTTCCTGTCAGGGGAAGTTAGGGAATCCATGTATTTTCAGAAAAAAATACTTTAATGAATTACTTGCGCTGGAGGGGGATAAGGGTGGGAAGAAAATAATCATGAAACATCTCGAAGATACGCAGATTTGTGAAATAGAAGATGTCAGAGAGTTAGAAGATATAGACTATCGTGATATAACACCGAAAATAAAATAAAGATTACATTTCATTCTTTATTTTAACCGAATCAAACTGCGAAGCAGTTATTTGGTGTAGAGCCGTGTAGCGAAAGCGGATGATTTTATCCGATTGACTAATGTAATAAAAAAGTTCTGGTGCTTTTGAGCGTCAGAACTTTTTTGTGAGAGTATTCGCTTGTATAACAGATACCGTAGTATCTGTAAAATGAATTAAAGATGGATTTTGGTTCCGGTCTTTTCCTGAATGCCGTCTTTTGCTTTTTCCAGTAAGGTAATCATGGCAGTTCTTCCTTCCTTGGAACTTGCAAAATCAACAGCAGCCTGAACTTTAGGAAGCATGGAACCTGGGGCAAACTGACCTTCGTTAATGTATTTCTTAGCATCTTCTACCGTCAGGTCATCTAGCCATTTTTCGTTTTCTTTGCCAAAGTTTACAGCAACTTTTTCTACTGCTGTAAGAATGATAAGCATATCTGCATCCAGTTCTTTGGCCAGAAGACAGCTTGCAAAATCCTTATCAATAACAGCAGATGCACCTTTGAGATGATGTCCGTTAAGAACAACAGGAATTCCGCCGCCTCCGCAGCAGATAACGATTTTATTTGCGTCGACAAGACTATTGATTGCATCCTGTTCAACAATTTCAACAGGCTTCGGAGAGGCAACAACACGACGGTAACCACGTCCGGCATCTTCTTTCATGATATGCCCATAAGCTTTAGTCTGATACTCAGCTTCTTCTTTAGTAAGGAATTTGCCGATCGGCTTGGACGGATTTTCGAATGCAGGATCATTTGGATCAACGCGAACCTGAGTGACAACTGTTACAACAGGTGTGCGGACAAAGCCGCGGATACGAAGCTCCTCTCTTAATGCATTCTGTAAATCATAGCCGATATAAGCCTGGCTCATGGCAACACAGACGGAGAGAGGAGTATTTGGCTGATTTTCGTCTTCTCTGGAAAGAGCTGACATTGCGTTGTTAATCATACCAACCTGAGGTCCGTTTCCATGGACAACAACAACCTGATGACCTTCTTCAATCAGATCACATAATGCTTTTGCAGTAGTTTTTACAGCTACCATCTGTTCCGGGAGAGTATTTCCCAGAGCGTTTCCGCCAAGAGCGATAACAATTCTTTTTCGTGTAAACATTTGTAAAAACCTCCTGATTAAGGGCAAAGAGGGCCGCCGCAATAAACATTGTCTGCTTTCTGCGACAGCCCTGCCTGCTATACAATATAGTAATGAATGCGTTTGAGTAATCACGCTGACTGCCTGATTACTGTCTGTATGAACAATAAATTCTGTTTGTGTATAATTAAGATTTCGAGATTAATATTCTGAAAGACAGTTTATTTCAGAATTCTCGGAGCTGCCTTAACTTCAAGTTTTTTGAGGATATCCTGTGGATTTTCAAATTTGGAAAGCATGATCATAGCAGCGATGATGTATGGTTTGAAGCTTGCTTCTTTGTATAACGGGATTCTGTAACGGTCGAATACAGAAGCATCAACTTCACCTGTTTCACAGCTTACGCCTGTGATATCAGCTGGCAGGCAGTGCAGATAGAGGGCTTTTCCATCTTTCGTTGTTTTCATGAGTTCCTCAGTGCAAGCCCAGTCTTTGTGCTGTGCATTCTGAGCAAGAAGTTCTTTCTCTAATTTGTCAATTCCGTCAAAATCACCTTCTGCATAAAGGTTTGTACGTTTTTCCATAGCTGCAAATGGAGCCCAGCTCTTAGGATAAACGATATCAGCATCTTTGAAAGCTTCAGCCATATTGTTTGTTTTTGTGAAGGAACCGCCTGTAGCTTCAGCGTTTTTCTTAGCAATTTCTTCTACTTCCGGCATTACATCATATCCTTCCGGATGAGCAAGTACAACATCCATACCGAAACGTGTCATCAGACCGATCACACCCTGTGGAACGGAGAGTGGTTTGCCATAGGATGGAGAATAAGCCCAGGACATAGCGATTTTTTTGCCTTTCAGATTTTCAACACCACCAAATTCATGGATGATGTGAAGCATATCTGCCATACACTGTGTTGGATGGTCAACATCACACTGAAGGTTTACAAGAGTAGGTCTCTGCTCAAGGATACCATCTTTATTTCCTTCTGTTACAGCATCCATGAATTCTTTCTGATATGCATGTCCTTTACCGATATACATATCATCACGAATACCGATTACATCAGCCATGAAAGAAACCATATTTGCTGTTTCACGAACTGTTTCGCCATGGGCAATCTGAGATTTCTTTTCATCCAGATCCTGCACTTCCAGACCAAGAAGGTTACATGCGGATGCAAAAGAGAAACGTGTACGTGTGGAGTTATCACGGAAGATAGAGATTCCAAGACCGCTTTCGAATACTTTTGTGGAAATATTATTTTCTCTCATGAAACGAAGGGCATCAGCAACTGTGAATACAGCTTCCAGTTCATCATCTGTTTTATCCCATGTCCAGAAGAAATCGTTGTTGTACATTTCTTTGAAGTTTAAGCTGTTTAATTTGTCAATGTAATCCTGTAATGTTTTCATAAAATTAGTACCTGCTATGCTTTTGATAGCTTATCCTTTCTGAATATGAATTGTAAAATGAAATTGTAACAAAACATTTTATGTATTGTTTTTATTTAACCGGATCAAGTAAGTCCCCTGCTTCAATTGCGGAGAGCAATAAGCAGTGAGCAGGGATTTTGTCTGAACACAAATCGGGCCTCTGGGATTATAAGAATCCGTTGTCTAAACTTTGAGATAGGAACGATTATTTGCAATATGCAGTTGGAAGAGCAGCATATACAGCAGCACATCTTACAAGGTCGATCTTCCATGTTTTTTCATTTGGAGCATGTGCCTGTGCCTCTGCACCAGGTCCAAATCCAATACAAGGAATGTTGTTACGTCTCCATAATTGTTACACCGTTAGTAGAGAATGTCCATTTGTCTGTGAGTGGACGAGCTTTTCTCATACCCTCAGTTTCAGCATTGCCAAGACGTTCTTCGCCGTACAGTCCCTTATAAGCTTCTTCCAGAGCCTGTGTTACTTTGTGATCTTTCGGAATTACCCATGTCGGGAAGTAGCATTCAATCGGGTATACAAGTTCTGTATAGGATGGACGATTGTACTCATACATGGATACAGTTACGTCATCACCGTATTTCTTTACAGATGGAAGAGCACGAATCTCATCCAGACAGCTTTCCCATGTTTCTCCGGCTGTCATACGACGGTCAAGAGATACAGAGCAGGAGTCAGCTACTGCGCAACGGCTTGGGGATGTGAAGAAGATTTCGGAAGTTGTAACAGTACCACGTCCAAGGAAACGAGCTTCTTCCCATTCAGGGTTGTATTTCTCATCAAGCATTTTAACAAGACCTTTGATTTCGGTAGTATCAGCTGCATCGTTTTCATTTAATGCACGAATATCCTGGAGAATGTCAGCCATTTTGTAAATAGCATTGTCACCACGCTCAGGAGCAGAACCATGACAGGAAACACCCTTTACATCTACGCGGATTTCCATACGTCCACGCTGTCCTCTGTAGATACCGCCATCTGTCGGCTCTGTGGAAACAACGAATTCAGGACGAACACCATCTTCATGGATGATATACTGCCAGCAAAGTCCATCACAGTCTTCTTCCTGTACAGTACCTGTTACCAGTACCTGATATTTATCATTTAAAAGACCAAGGTCTTTCATGATTTTTGCGCCATATACTGCAGAAACGATACCGCCCATCTGGTCAGATGTTCCACGTCCTCCGATCTCCTCATCGGTTTCGAAACCTTCATATGGATCAAATTCCCAGTTCTTGATGTTACCGATGCCTACAGTATCAATATGAGCATCAAAGCCGATCAGAGTTTTACCTGTTCCCATATATCCGAGGATATTTCCCATAGGGTCGATCTGAACTTTATCAAATCCGACTTTCTCCATTTCTTCTTTGATTCTCATGATGTGTCCTTTTTCTCCACAGCTTTCACCAGGAATGCGAACCAGGTCGCGAAGGAATCTGGTCATATCATCTTTATAACCCATTGCAGCTTCGTTGATTTTTGTGTAATCCATTTTTGTATCCTCCCAATATTTATATGATCAAGTTATTTGGTTGCAAAGTATGTAATGCGCTTGTGCGATACTTTTTATAAAACCAGAAATCGCTGTGATTATTCACTTAATGATTCATTTGTTCCGTATAATCCATCCCATACGATCTCGCGGTAACGAACCAGGGTCGGTATCACCCTCTGTGGAAAGAACCAGTATTACGGAGTTTTCATCCAGCTTCAGAGCTTCCCTTAAATCCTTTGCGTCTTCGTCATGAAGAGCAGTATAGCAAAGACCAAGCGGAACAGAACCTGATTCGCCGGGAACAATGTGAGGGTCGTCTCCAAGTGGATTAGCGTAGATACGTGTTGCTTTTGCGCTCATCCAGTCAGGACAGGAAGCAAATACATCTACATGATTCTTGAGAATATCCCATCCAATAGTGTTTCCCTCACCGCATGCAAGTCCGGCCATGATAGTCTGAAGATCTCCGGTAACATTTACCAGATTACCTGTTTTGGCAACCGCAGAACGGTACAGACAGTCAGCGGCACTTGCCTCACAGACAGTCATGATCGGCGGGCTATCTCTATATTTATGAGCGAAATAACCAACTACAGCACCAGCCAGAGAACCAACACCGGCCTGAACAAATACGTGAGTCGGACGGTCAATTCCCATTTCTTTTAACTGCTGGTCTGCTTCAAGAACCAATGTGCCATAGCCCTGCATGATCCATGAAGGAATTTCTTCGTATCCGTCCCAGGCAGTATCCTGAACGATGATACCATGTTCTGTTTTGGCAGCTTCTGCAGCAGCCATTCTTACACAGTCATCATAGTTTACTTCTTCAATTGTAACAGTGGCACCTTCTTTGGCAATATTATCGAAACGTGTTTTTGTTGTGCCTTTTGGCATTCTTATAACTGCTTTCTGGCCGAGACGTTTCGCAGCCCATGCAACTCCACGTCCATGGTTACCGTCTGTGGCAGTAAAGAAAGTTGCCTGTCCAAATTCTTCTCTTAATTTGTCAGAAGAGAGAACATTGTATGGCAGTTCGCTGATATCGCGGCCAACTTCTTTTGCGATATAACGTCCCATTGCATAGGAACCTCCCAGTACTTTGAAAGCGTTTAAGCCAAAGCGGTAGGATTCATCCTTACAGAAAATATTCTTTACTCCTAAATATTCAGCAAGGGATGAAAGGTTCTGAAGAGGTGTCACACTATACTGTGGGAAACTCTTGTGAAACTCATTTGCTTTCTTTACGTTTTCTTCGGACATCAGTTCCAGATGTTTATCATCTGATTTCGGAACCTCATTTACAGTCCATTTTAATCCTTCTGTCATAAAATGACCTCCCTTAAAATTATCAATTGGTTTCCTTAATTTCTGACTCTATCATACCATATAAAAAAAATTTTGCAATAGAAAATACAAAAATTTTTAGGTTTTTCAAAAAAAAGTTAGGTGTTTTGATATGCGCATTGATATAAGTTGAAAAATGTGATAAAATAATAAATAGTTTGTGTCTCATTTAATGGTAATCAAATCAAATAAGTCCCTTGTTTCAATTGTAAGGATTTGTTTGATTTTAAGACGAAATAAGTTTTATTATTTTTCTGCCGGAAAAGAAAATAATAAAAATAGCAGAAATGAGGCAAGGATACAAGAGAGGAGAGAATATCATGGCAGTACTTCAGTCATTCAGGGCGTTACGCCCTGTGCAGGAAAAGGCAGCA
>NZ_JBWLUT010000003.1:0-41171 GCF_056504575.1 Blautia sp. CGZ-1-C1 | reverse complement strand
TAACAGATCATATGATGTTGCAGGCGACAGAATCAGGAATTAGGAACTGTATGGGTATGGCTTTGAACCAGATGTAATCAAGAGCGTTCCAGTTACCGGATAATTTAGAGCCTATCAATATTTTGGCTATCGGTTATGGAAAAGGTATTGCAGAAGATTCGGGATACAGCTGATTCCAGAAACACGTATTCCTATGGAAGAATTAGTTTCTTATGATCATTTATAAATTTGGACAGAGATCATAGGTTGGGACAAAAGGCTTGCGTCATACTCTATATAGTATGCTCCGCAAGCCCTATTTCCATATATTCTATTTTGTTGTAGCTTTAAAAAGTCGTTCTGTACCGCTAATTTCAGCTAAGACAATATCCGTCATACGTTGTAGATTGGCAACATGATACGGATTGACCTGTTTTTTCCCATTCGTTCGTATCTTGTTTTTGAATACCAGAAAGATACTGCTGTAAAACTGTCATACACTTTCCAGCAGTATCTTTCGTTCTTCTTGAAAAAGCTCATAATTACAATGGGCATATCGAACGATATTAACGGAAAAGTTGACAAAGTACATTTCTAGAAAGATGAATTGAAACACCATATTTAAATAAGTTCGAGTCAAAAGATATGATAGGGATTAAAAAAAGAGATTATAAACAGTTACAGTTAAATATGAATCAGGGAATTAAGGGCATTTAGGGCAAAATGAGCAAAAAGAAATGTTACCGGAGCAGGAGAAATAACAAAGATAGCTGCCAGAGTACATAAAATTTTACTTTTTCCTGACTGCGCTTTTTATGTATCAACATTTTAGCTGATACAAATATAAGTTTTCCCGAATTTGGGAGAAAGTCAAAAATAAACATTAAGAAAGTTAACGGCATTCCAATAACATCATCAGAAGCCTGTTCTATTATCTGAACCGGAGAAGCCAGAAGAAAAGCTATAATTGGGTAGAATTTCAAAATATGCTGGATAACAGCTATCCACTGGTAAGACCCCGGATATATGTCAATATATACGAATGATAATGTGAACGATTCGTTTCGCAAAGAGCCGGATGCGGGAAAGCCGCACGTCTGGAGTTCTGTGAGGGGTGTACGACCGTAAGGGGTGCACCTACTCGACCTATGAATCCATCAGAGGAATGAATATTAGAAAACCGGAACGAATATGCGGGGAGGCCGTATGTTCGTTCCGGTTTTTATGTTACAGAAAATTACTGTGTTATGCCAACGGCAGAGAAATCTGAAAAGTAGAACCACCGCCCGGGGTATCCAGTACAGAGATTGTTCCTTTATGAAGTGAAATGATCTCATACGCAATACACAGTCCCAGACCAAAATGCTGCCTGTTATTTCTGGCAGAATCTGCCCGGTAAAAACGCCGGAAAACAGAAGTCTTGGCAGAATCCGGAATACCGGGTCCGTTGTCTTTGACGCAGATAAGAAAGTGCGTTTTGGTCTGTGAAAGGGAAAGAATAATTTTCCCGTTTTCGGGGACATAACTGATGGCATTGTCAAGAAGGATTCCAAGCACCTGACTGATCCTTTCCGGGTCACAGGGACAGGGAGGGATTTCCTCTTCCGGAAGTTCAATGAAAAATTTCATATGGTGGTCCTGCATCAGGGGTTCATACTTTTCGTAGGTATCCAGAAGTAAAGTATCCAGTTCACAGGAAACCGGATGCATTTTCCAGGAATGGTTATCTGCATTTGACAGAGAGAGCATATCATTTATCAGGAGGGACATTCGTGTCCCTTCTTTTTCTATGACTGAAAGAAAATGTCCCTGCTCTTTCGGATCTGCCTTTTTCATGGCAGAGATTCCGGACAGGATTACTGCCAGAGGGGAGCGAAGCTCATGGGAGGCAGCAGCGATAAATTCGGTCTGTTCCTGCCTGCTTTTTTCCAGGGGAGTGATCATTCTTCCGGTAAAGAACCAGGAACAGATACTCAGAGCCAGAATTGCCAGAAAAGCTGCGCCGGAGAATGCAAGTCTCTGTAACAGAATCTTGTGTTTTACAGAATCCAGGGAATACAGGATGATCATACTGACGGTTCCGTGGCTCTTGGGGATCAGAGCAGTGGAAACATAGAAATCTTTCATCTGAAAAAGATCCGTTTTGTCAGTTTACTGACCGCACCGGGATTGGAAAGATCAAGTGCATAGGAAGCAGCAGAGATTTCTTCTGCCTTCCGGAAAATCGTTTCATCCAGAGAATCCGTCTGTAGTTTTTTCAGATAAAGAGAATTTCCGTTGTCTCTGATATCCATGGAAATATCATAATTTTTTTCTGCCTGCAAAATCCAGTCACTGCTGATGATACTCTGCGTTTCCAGATGAGAGATACAGGAGATGGCGTTGTTCTGAAAGGTATTCCACGCATTCTGGCGTGTGCTGTTTTCTGCGATGAAATTACAGGCAGTTGTCATAATAAAAATGACGATGCCGATGATCAGAGCAGAGAAAAAAGTCATTTGAATATGAAGTCTGCGAAACATGAAATATTTACTCCTTTATGAGATTGTATGGTAATTGTATCATGAAAACCTGTAAATAATCTCTAAAAAAATTCCTGTAACCGAGTATAGAGACAATTTAGAGAAAACTCATGTATAATGAAAGATCAGGAGGATGAAAACAGATGAAAATTTTACTGATAGAGGATGACAGGGAACTGGCAGAGAGCATGAGATTTCAGCTCAAAAAAGAAGGCTATGAGACAGATATCTGCGATGACGGAGAAGAAGGGCTTTATTATATGAAAGAACGAAGCCATGATCTGGTGATTCTGGACCGGATGCTCCCGTCCATGGATGGCATCACTGTTTTGCAGGAAGCCAGAAAGAATCATGTTTCCACACCGGTGATCATGCTGACTGCACTGGGAGAATTACAGGATAAACTGACCGGACTGAAAGGCGGCGCAGATGACTATATGGTGAAGCCGTTTGCCTTCGAAGAACTTCTGGCAAGAATACAGTGCATGGTTCGAAGACCCGGAAGATGGGAGAACACGGCAGTATTATCGCTCGGAGATCTTATTTTTGATCCCGAAAGCGGCAGACTGGAAGGAAACGGAAAGGAATGTACCCTTTCCAAACGGGAAGGAGCACTTCTGGAGCTGATGCTTCGAAACGCCGGTCAGACACTTCCGAGAGAGGTGATCCTCAACCGTGTCTGGGGAGCAGACAGTGAGGTGGAGGATGGAAATCTGGATAATTATATTCATTTTCTGAGGCGAAGATTAAAAAGTGTCAGAAGTACACTGAACCTGAAAACCGTCCGGGGAATTGGATATCGGCTGGAAAATTAGAGAAAGTTTAGAGATTTGCCTGTTACAATCCATTTATCCTGAGAGGGACAGAAAGAAAATAAAAACATGGAGGTATATCCTGATATGAGAAAAATAAAAAGATGGAAACAGGGAATCGCCGTTGCCGGAGTGATCGCACTTACCGGCAGCCTGTTTGCCGGATGTGGCGGTGCAGATGGAAAAAATTCCGGAAGCAAAGGAAAAACAGGAAGCAGCAATCAGGCAGGAAATGCAGATACAGCAGATATTGTGAATGTAAATACTGACAATTCAGATGGTAAAAAAACAAAAGATGAGAGCACAAAAGCAATGGGACGTTTTCTGGAAAATGATCTTACAGTACCTGAAAATAGCCAGTTTCTGAGAGATGTCAAAGTACTCGACTCAGGTGCATTGCGCATGGTTTATTACAGTACAGCAGATAACTGTTATTATGCAGCAGATTCTGCAGATAATGGAGAAACCTGGACGAATGGAAAAAGTCTGGAAGAACTGTTGGGGCTTAAGGAGAATCTGGGAGAATATATCAGCGTTGTCTCTGCAGCAGCGGATGGAAGTATATTTGTCGGGGCAGATCTGTCTCCTGACAGGGACAATGAAAATGCACAGACAACAGCCGACAGTGGGGAAGAGGATTCTGCGTATGACAACCTGAAAATGGAATTTTTCTATCTTTCCCCTGATGGAAATGTACAGAAAGTTGATACCGGAGATACGATTCAGTCTTCCTATACATTTCAGGCATGTTTCACAGAGAATGGGACAGTTCTTATCGTAGATCCCGGCAATGGCGTAGCAGAGATCAATCCTTCAGATGGAAGTCTGGTGAGAAGATATGAGGAAGGAATCAGTGTTGATTTTATCGGAACAGCAGGAAAAATGTTGTTTACCATTCAGGATCAGACTCTTCACGGATATGATCTGGATACTGGAAAACCACTGGACAATATCAGCGCGCTTACAGAGCAGATCCAGTCTGATGAGCAGGATGTCAACTGGACAACAACCAGCAGTTTTCCGCTTATGTTCTTAAAGGGAGATGAGGATAACAGCCTTTTTTATATTGATCATACCGGTGTTTACAGATATGTTCTGGGAGGCAGCACAGTGGAACAGATAATCGATGGTTCCTTGAATTCGCTCAGTTCACCGGATACAGGAACTGTAGCATGGGGACAGGACAGCGATGGAAATTTCTATGTGGGCTGTAATGCAGGCGAGGATATCAGAATTTATTCCTATGTATATTCCAAAGATACCCCAACGACACCGGATACAGAGCTGACAGTTTATTCCCTGAAAGACAGTGACTTCATAAAACAGGCAGCAGTGCTTTTCCAGAAAAAATATCCGGATATTTATGTGAATATTGAGGCGGGAATGTCAGGAGATGATTCCGTCACAGATACGGATGCGCTGAAAGTGCTCAATACAGAGATCATGGCCGGAACAGGACCGGATGTTCTGCTGCTGGATGGAATTTCAGAGGATACCTATATAGAGAGAGGAATGCTGGAGAATTTAAGCGGGGTATTAAAAGACGAAGATATCCTGCCAAATATCAAAGATGCATATACAAAAGAGGATGGAAGCATTTATACCATGCCTGTCAAGTTCGGCATTCCGATGATAGAGGGAAATAAGGATATCATCGCCGGAATTACGGATCTGACAACAGAGGCTGATGCAGCGGAAAGCCAGAAAGACAGCTATGGAAAACTGAAATTTTTCAGCTCTTTTTCCATATCACCGTCCGGGCTGATACAGGGAACCATAGACAATAGTACACCGGCATGGATGAACGAGGACGGAACCCTCAAAGAAGATGCACTGAAAGAATATCTGGAGCAGGTAAACAGGATCTGGCAGACTCAGAAGGATGCGATAGAAGAGACAAAGAAAGCTTACCAGATGGGTGATGACTGGGCGAATTCAGATCGTTCCGGATATACAAATATTGCAGGATCGATAACGGATCTGCTTGTAAAAGTCAATACAGTGGCGGCAGGCGGTCTGCTTTCACCGGAGGGTCTGGTGTATCTGGATTCTGCAAAAAAAGTAGATCCGGATCTGGATTACAGACTTCTGAACGGACAAAGCGAGAATTGTTTCTATCCAAGGAGCATTGTGGGAATCAGTGCAAAGGCATCTGAAAAAGAAGCGGCAGAGAAGTTCGTAAAGTTCCTGTTTGAAGAGGAATCCCAGAGAGCAAGCAATGATGAAGGACTGGCTGTAAATAGCAAGGTTTATGAAGATATGGCTTACTGGAAAATGGGAAAATCCAGTGGAGATACCATTGGCTCGATCGGAACCTCTTATGATACGGGAGATGGTAATATCAAACAGTTTGTGATGGACGAGATCATTCCGGAAGATGAAGCAATACAGAACATCATGGATCTGGGAAAAACACTTACTGTACCTGCAAAGAGTAATCAGATCATCCGAAGTGCAGTAACGGAATCCGGTGAGAAATACTTCAATGGAGAAACGGGGCTGGATGATGCTGTGAAAGAGATCATGCAGGAAGTAAATCTGTATTTATCTGAATAAGCGGCTGTCTGCTGCTGATTACCCAATACTGCAAGGTAAGGGAGTTTAAGAGAATGAAGATTAATTTAAAAGAACACTTATCTTTAACAGAGAAACGGAACGCAAAATCAGATTTGCTGTTTAGTCGGAAACGAAATCGCAGAAGATCTGCAGCTTTCAGAAATACAGAAAAAGGTCTGGCTTTTATTCTTCCGAGTTTTGCAGGTGTCTGCATTTTCTGGCTGATCCCGTATGTGGATGTGATCCGCAGATCTTTTTGCGGGGCAGTGAATGGAGAATTTGTGGGGATAGAGAACTACAGGACGATATTTGCAAACAAAGCGTTTCGTCTGGCAGCAGGCAACACACTTCGGTTCTTCGGAGTGTGTGTGCCGCTGCTGGTGGTATTGTCTCTGATCATAGCAGTCCTGCTTGCAGGGCAGAAAAGATTTACGCAGATTCTGAAAAGTTTCTTTCTTCTGCCAATGGCAATCCCTGTAGCATCAGTGGTACTTCTGTGGAGACTGCTTTTTGACGATCAGGGCTTATTGAATCACCTGCTTCATATGTTATCTGTTCAGACGACTGACTGGATGAATACAGGTGCTTCTTTTTATGTACTGGTGATCAGTTATATATGGAGAAATCTTGGATATGATGTAGTGCTCTGGATGGCAGGATTGTCTGCCATTCCGGCGGCACTTTACGAGGCAGCAAAAGTGGACGGGGCAGGGGAGTGGAAATGTTTTACGAAGATCACACTCCCGAATCTGCTCCCGTCCCTTTTTACGATCGTGGTACTTTCTGTACTCAATGCATTTAAGGTTTTCCGTGAGGCATATCTGGTGGCCGGTGATTATCCGCAGGAAAAAATGTATCTGCTTCAGCATCTGTTTAACAACTGGTACAGGGACCTGTCGCTGGATAAGATGTCGGCTGCGGCAGTGGTGACCGGACTGGTGATTTTTCTGCTGATCCTGGGATTGTGGAAAGCCTGGGGGAAAGGCGGGGCAGAATGAGAAAAGTTATGCAGATATTCCGTATCAGGAAGATAGGAAGCCTGCTCCTTGTACTCCTTGCACTGGTGGCAATATTTCCGGTATTTTTTTCAGTTACAGGATCACTGATGGGGCAGAAGGAATTAAATGATCTTCTGGGGGCGGTACTGACAGCAGACAGTGGATCTGCTTCCGGTCAGGCAGTCAGTTATGTATTCTGGAGAGTACTTCCGCTTTATCCGACGCTGAGATCCTATGTGAAAGTCCTGCTGGATTCTCCGGAGTTTTTTGTGATGTTCTGGAATTCCGTCAAGATTACTGTCGGAGTTCTGGCAGGGCAGATCCTGGTGGGAGTACCGGCAGCGTGGGGATTTGCCAGATATCGTTTTCCGGGAAAAAATCTGCTGTTTATGATCTATGTGGCATTGATGATGATGCCCTTTCAGGTAATGATGCTCAGTAATTATCTGGTTCTGGATCAGATGAAACTTCTGGATCATCTGTGGGGGATTATTCTTCCGGCGGCCTTTTCCACGTTTCCGGTTTTTATCATGTATCGTTTCTTTGAGAGTATTCCGGAGGCACTGATGGAATCTGCGCGGCTGGACGGGGCGGGTGAGCTGCTTATTTTTATCAGAATCGGAATCCCTCTGGGTTCTGCGGGTATCATTTCGGCACTGGTTCTGGGATTTCTGGAATACTGGAATCTGATCGAACAGCCAATGGCATTTCTGAAGACCAAAAGTCTGTGGCCGCTGTCTCTGTACCTTCCACAGATCGATATCTCCCAGACAGGAAAGGCATTTGCGGTATCTGTTCTGGTTCTGATCCCGGCAGTGATCGTTTTTCTGGCAGGGCAGGATTATCTGGAACAAGGGATCATATCCACGGCAATCAAGGAATAGAGCGACAGAAACGAGAGGATTTATCTATGAAGAAAATAAAACTGATAAAAATTCTGGCAGGATTTTTTGCCCTGATGCTTTTGTTTACTTTTCTGTCCAGGGCGGCAGATTCGGTGAATGTAGCACAGGTAGAGACAAAAACAGCTCAGAATCAGGTGATCACGCATGAGGTGACCGGCACAGGTAAAGTGATGGGAACCAGAGAACGGGCAGTTTTTACCCAGGAGGGACAGAAGGTGGAGCAGGTTTATGTGCAGGAAGGACAGAATGTGAAAAAAGGGGATGCGCTGCTGAAGTTTTCTGTAAAATATCTAAAAAAAACCATAAAGGAAAAACAGGATGCCATAGATGTTCTGCAGGGGAAGATCAATGATCTGATCAGTGCAGAGTCTGTGAATCAGCAGAAGAGACATAATGAGTTTTCAGATGCACAGGAAAATTATAACAGTGCGGTTTCCAGCGGAAATTACAGTGTGCAGGCGGCACAGAATGAGGCAGCCATAGCCAGACAGAAGCTTCAGGATTATTACGCACAGCGGGATGCGGCGCAGAATGACGTACAGGATAAGATACCGGATGAGGAGAAGTTCAGTGATTCCAGCGAGTTTGATGATCCGGGAAATACAGACGATTTCGGGAATACAGACGATCCGGAGAACTCCGATGATTCCGGAAATACGGATCGCCCAGATGGCGAAGGGAATAAAAATACATCAGGAAACGGCGACAATTCGAATGCGCAGGACAATTCTCAGGAGCAGGCATTGATTGATGATATCCGGGCGAAAGAGGAGGCGGTCAATGAAGCCATGCTCAGCCGCAGAAGAGAACTTCAGTCAGCAGAGCAGGCAATCCGGGATACGCAGATCGGTGATGCTTCGGATTCCACGCTGGAGAATACGCAGGCGGAACTTGAGACTGCGCAGAAAGATCTGGAAACGTTGCAGAAAGTGCTGGCACGAAAGGGAAAAGTGAAAGCACCCTGTGATGGTGTGATAAAGAGTCTGAGTGCAGTGACAGGAAGCCAGACAGGAGCGGAAGCTGCGGTTGTCCTTTATGAATCCAAAGGAACCTTTCGGTTTCAGGCAGAGGTCAGCAAAGATGATCTGAAATACATAAAGAGTGGCGGAGAGGTAATTTTAAAAGGTGCGGATGAAAAAGAGATTACAGGAGCGAAAGTGGAGTCTGTGAAAGAGGACAGCAGTAATGAAAATCAGTACATTCTTTCTGTACAGGTACCGGAGGGAACTCTTTCCATAGGAGATACTGCGGAATTTACAATTTCTCAGGATGCAGGTCCTTTTAATGTCTGTGTTCCGCTGAGCGCATTGTATGAGGAAAATGGCAGATACTATGTTTATGTGACAGATACACAGAACACCGTCCTGGGTGAGGTACTGGTAGCGCGAAAAACGTATGTGAATGTGAAAGATAAAAATTCTTCCACTGCTGCGCTGGAGAACGGGGATTTATCAAGTGACCAGAAAATCGTGACTTCCAGTGACAGAGAGATCAGCAGCGGCAGCCGGATCAGGCTGCTGGAGGAATGAGTGTCAGAAGTCAGAGTGCCTTTTTAAGGAAAGCCGGTACTCTGACTGTGTGGCTGATTATTTTCTATATTTATTTTCTGGGAGTCTATAATTATGTGCAGATCAGAAATGATACAGCAGTATCGGTGTTTCTGTCCGCAGCTTATCCTGACAGGAAAGGAGCAGAAAATATCCTGAAGCAGGAAAGAAAAAGTGAGAAGCCTTATGATGTATGTTTTTATGCAGATGCAGGGTTGAGGGAGATTTCTGCGAAAGAAGGAAACCGGCAGGCACAGGCGATGACTGTTTATCTTAAGGGAAATCCCGCAGGGTATGACTGGCAGGCAGCAGCTCTGACAGAAGGTGATCCGGATGGCTGCGTGATTGATGGTGCAACTGCCTGGGAGCTCTTTGGCAATAAGGTTCCGGGTGGTCAGATTCTGTTTCAGGGACGTACTTATACTGTCAGGAAAGTTGCGGACTGGGGGCAGAAAATTCTGGTTTTCGGGGCGGCTTCTGCGGATGATACCGAGACGGAACTTTTTTATAATCGTTTGTTTATCAGAAGGAGAAATGGAGAAACCGAAGAAAGTACAGTGAACGGATTTCTGATGAAATACGGACTTCAGGGAACTGTGGTATCCTCGACTTTACCGAAAAATGCAGGACTGGCGGCATTACTGCTGCTTCCGGCGGTTCTTTCTGGCAGTCTGTGGACGGAAATAAGCAGAGAAAAAAAGAACTATACAGTGAAAGATGCAGAGTACTGGTTCTGCAACCTGCTGTATAGTGTAATGGCAGGGACGGTGGTCTGGCTTCTTTTTACACATCTGACCTGGCCGGAGGGATGGATTCCGTCAAGGTGGTCTGACTTTGGGTTCTGGAAAGAAAAGGTGGATCAGGCTGTGGCAGAATTTAAGCTGTATCTGATGCTTCCGAAGACGGTATCCCAGACGGAAGGTATGATTCTTGGCGGGAAAACGGTTTGTGCAGGAGGGGGTTCCTGTTTTCTGTATTTGTTGTGGAAAGTATATGAAAAGGGATATGACAGAATCTCTGACAGAGGAAGGCGAGGGAAGGATTTTCCAGTGGAGCAGAATTAAATCCGTGAAAATGTCAAAAAAAGAACTTAAACCTGAATTATTCACGGAACAGTATCTGAACTGATAACTGTACCATGAATCTAAAAATTGATCCATGCAGCTATAACATCACTCAATTAACCTGTCAAAAGGGTATAAAATCCCTCTGGCAAAGTTCTAAGCAGTTATTAGGTTGTCAAGGTTCGTTAATAGTTGCTATTCCAACTGTACATTCAGCTTACCGATATTTGAAAATGTCTCATAGAATTCATCCATTTGGATAGCAGGTTGAAATAATAGAAGCCGATATTTTATTTCAGTAAAACAGGAATAAAATATCGGCTTTGAAAGGTTAATTGGAAATATTTTCAATCTGCCATTGCTTTGATGACTCGTGGAGGCCAGCTTCCTTTTGGAGCTAATATAGGATCAATTAAAAATGTTTTTCCACCATAATATAAAAAAATGGTGGCATTTCGTATTTGCTGAAGGTACATGAAAATGTTCTCCTGTTAAATGATATTTTGTAAGTTGTTTTCTATAGATATCCGCTGATAGTAGATATCTATGATATCCTGTAAAGTAATCGTATTCATTTTTTCTTCGGCAGTCTTTTGAATTTCATTATAAAATCCCTGCAAAGATAACTGAATGTTAATGCCAACGCCACATTCTGGATTGGTATGAGTATCTAAATGAAGCAATGGTTTATCACCTTCAACTGCTTTATAAATATCCAGCAATGTAATCTGATCTGCTGGTTTTGAAAGAGAAGGACGGGCATGTCCGGCTACACTGGTCATAAGTTTCGCTTTTTTTAGTTTTAACATAAGCTGGCGTACAAAGCCGGGATTTGTATGGACACTTTCTGCAATTGAGGCGCTGGAGAGAGATTTTTCCTGGTTGATAGCAATCAGAACCATCACATGAACAGTATCGCTTAATTTCGTTGAGTATTTCATGATAAGAAACTCCTTGTAGTATGATATAATGATTTTGGTTTCACGTTTTTGAGGCGAAAATATTTCTGGTTTGTCAAAAACATCCCAAGTTCTCAACAGCTCTTTTTAATGTGTTGAGAAACTGTACATATTTTTTATTTTGATGATTGTAAATAATATAATTACAACTATAATGAAATTTAAAGGAAAAGTCAACATAGTAATAAAACTTACGGAGGATTGTATAATATGCTGATTGTGGACAAATTAAAAGGAAATTTATATACCAGAATCAAAAAACATATGACTAAAAAAATGTATCACCTTTATTATCGTGAAAACAGGGAAGCTTCACAGTCTAAAGAAGAATATGAAGCAAATTTATTAAGAGCATACCGACATTTAGACGCATGCAGATTCAAAAATAAGGGATGGCCATGTCCAACATGCCCAAGTTGCTGTTTTTGTGGAAAAGATTATGAAACTATGACTGAGGTAATGGATTTTGCCCGGGAATGGATGAAAGAGAATCCGGACAAAGCCAGATTTATGAAACCACCCAAATTCTTGCATAAACATTGATTATTATATGATGCGATAAAATGTTCGCAAAGGAGAAGTTATGGAATACAAAAATCAAACAGAAAATCGTGCATTTCAGGAAATGCTGCTGGCAGCAGTAAAACGGTTACAAAATCGTTCTGGAGAGGAGATTGCTGCAAAAAGTGGGGCTGTTTTTCATAGCAGTCGAAATATGCTTGAGGTACAGAGTTTTCATGAAGTGATTGAAATTCAACTTCCTGAGTTTTATATTAACTCAGATATGGATGAATGGCATTATCTGACATTGCTGCATTATCTGGATATGGCTGATGGAACAGAAGGTTCACAGAAGCTCATTACTTTTGGTAACCTGAAAGATGGATTGATTCGGGGAACCAAGTTTGACCGGACTGCAGAGCAGAAACTGGAAAAGCTTTTGCAGGATAAAGATCCTGAGAAAATTCAGAAAGCATGTAAAAACCTAGGTGCAGAATTCACAGAAACAAAGGCGGATCTGTGTGCTGTTTTTCCAGTTCTGCCAAGATATCCGGTAACTTTAAAGATATGGTTTGCAGATGAAGAATTTCCTGCATCTGGCAAAATATTTCTTCAGGATCATGCCGATCATTATCTGAGTGTAGAAGATGCGGTAACAGTTGGAGAAATTTTACTGCAAAAATTATCGGAAGCCTTTTCTTCTCTCTGATCATGAATCAGAAAACTTTCCAGCCCGGCTTTGATAAATTTGTCGATTACTGTCTGAATCTGTTTCCAGTCATTACAGTGATTGCGGAGCATCAGTCTGTTGATGGAAAGGCAGCCATTCATTTGAAAATAAAAAACCGATTCTGCCTGTTCAAAGGTCAGGAGGCTGTGTGACATAAGCCAGGTCACATAGCCTTCTTTTGTATTTTCTGCTATTTTTTCCAGAAGAATAGGGGCAATTGCATCATCCAGAAACAGTGCCCTGTATTGTGATTCCATCTGTATTTTCTGACAGAACGGATAGGAACAGCTTTTTTGATTTAGACAGAATAAATGATCTACAGTTGTTAACATATCCTGAGTCATATCATTAAAAATATCTGATAATACATCATGGATATCGTAGTAATGAAGATAAAAAGTGCCACGGTTGATTTCAGCATTTTTGCAGATCTCTGTAACTGTAATTTTCGTGAAACTTTTCTGATTTAACAATTCTAAGAACGTATCTTTTATGGTCTGCCTGGTATAGCGGGTACGGCGATCTTGTTTTCGCGTTTTTTCTGACATTATATACTCCTGTATTAGTTAGTAGCATATGATTTCTCAACAATTTTTCTGATGTGTTGAGTAACCATACAAATCTCACAGATTGATTATTGTAATTTATATAGTAACAACTATAATGAGGTTTAAAGAAAAAGTCAACAGATTGTTCAGAATTTTAGGAGGAAAAACATGGGACATGTAATTGCAGTATCAGGAAAAGGTGGCGTAGGGAAAACAACCCTTTGTGGATTGTTAATTCAATATTTATGTGAAAATAGAAAACATCCGATTTTAGCTGTAGATGCAGATGCAAATGCGAATTTGAATGAAGTGCTCGGCGTTGAACCGGAGATTACACTCGGAGAACTGAGAGAAGAGATTGAACGTGCAGGAGTTGATCCACGATATCAGATTCCGGCAGGAATGACAAAACAGGCTTATCTGGAAATGCGTCTTTCCGATGCAATTGCAGAAGAAGACGATTATGATTTGATGGTAATGGGGCGAACCCAGGGACAGGGCTGCTATTGTTTTGTAAATGGTCTTGTGCAGACCCAGGTTCAGAAACTGCAAGGTCATTATCCATATATTGTGGTTGATAACGAAGCAGGTATGGAACATATCAGCAGAGGAATCCTGCCAATGATGGAAGTTGCGATTCTTGTAAGTGACTGTTCCAGAAGAGGTGTTCAGGCAGCCGGACGTATTGCAAAGCTGATGAAGGAGTTAAACTTTAAACCACAGAAAACTGGATTAATCGTGAATCGTGTTCCGGATGGAAAACTGGATGCCGGAACTCTGGAAGAAATTCGAAATCAGGGACTGGAATTGTTAGGGGTTGTGCCACATGATGACCAGGTATATCAGTATGACTGTGATGGAAAGCCGATCATACAGCTTCCGAAAGATTCTCCTGTAAGAAGTGCACTGGGAGAAATTGTAAAGAAGTTGGGATTGTGAGTTGGAGGATTGAAAGTTTGAAGATTGAGTAAACAGAAATATTATCTGATTTGGCATAACTAATTGTAAAGAAAGGAAAATCTTCATGAGAAATCATTGGGCAGAAATAGAAAAATATTTAGAAGACCAGAAGATAGCGCAGGAACTAATTGGAGAACTGAGAGATTTTCACATGCGTTATGAGGTAGAGGATCAGGTAAAGGAACGGGTAGAAAAACCGGATATCCTGTTTTATGGGAAAAAGATTCTGGAAATGTCAATAGCAGCGCTTCTTCAGGGAGATAACCTGTTACTTTCCGGTGCGAAAGCTACAGGGAAAAATGTACTATGTGAGACACTGGCATGGATATTCGGAAGACCGGAATACGACATTTCTTTTCATGTAAATACAGACAGTGCCGATCTGATTGGAACGGATACCTTTATAAATAATGAGGTTCGCCTTCGGAAAGGCCCCATCTACCAATGCGCGGAATTTGGAGGATTTGGAATCCTGGACGAAATCAATATGGCAAAAAATGATGCGGTTTCTGTACTGCATGCCACACTGGATCATCGGCGCAGAATCGATATTCCAGGATATAACAGGATTTTACTTCATCCGGCAACACGATTTATCGGCACAATGAATTATGGCTACGCAGGTACCAGAGAGCTAAATGAAGCATTGGTTTCAAGGTTTATGGTAATTGATATGCCTGAAATGGATGAGGATAGTGTCCTTTTTGTATTAAGACAACATTTTCCAGATGGGGAAAAAAGTGCACTGAAAGCTTTTGCAGGACTGTTTCTGGATTTGCAGATCAAAGCTTATCATGGAGAAATCTCAACAAAATCTCTTGACCTGAGAGGACTGGTTTCTGCTGTAAAAGCAACAAAAAGCGGACTTTCTCCAATTGATGCAATCCAGATGGGGATCATAAATAAAAGTTTTGATGTATTTGAAAAAGAGATCATAGAAGATGTGGTTTCTACCAGAATCCCATCTTCCTGGACCGGAAAAGACATATGGGGGTAAACTTGTATGGAGGATGTCAGATGGCCGGCGAAACAACTGGAAGAACATCGTCTGGAGATCAGCAATCGTATCAGAAATCTTTTTTGGACAGTCAGTGGTGATTATGATATGGAATTTGAACCGGACACAGAAAAATATGTTTATTCAAAACAAACGGTTCTATATGAGGCAGTGAAGCAGGGTGCCTTTGCACGATATTTTGATCAGAAGAAACTTGGCATGTATTTGATGAAAAAATTACATTTTTCTGCTGGAGAAGATATACTTTTGCCTCTTGCTGGATTATGCATGGATGCTGCTGTGGAGCGTTTTATCATTCGAGAACGTTTGGGAACAAAGGAAATCAGAGAACAGGCGTTCAGAGAATTGGAAAAGGCCGAGAAAGAGCAGGTATCAGACAAAGCTGGAACAGACCTGATTCACAGGATTAGGCTTCTGTATATAAGGCATGTTCTGGAGAACACAGACGATGAGGGAATGGATTCACAGGCAGAGATTGCATTGTACAAGATTCTTTCTCTGAAGGATGCGGAAAATACGGAAGATGTCATAAACGTGATAGATGAGATTTATAATCATGTTCTGGATCCCTCTTTTGAAAAAAGGAATGGAAATCTGGAGAAGATTCTGAATTTACCGGATATGGCATTAGCCAATGACGCGTGGCAGGAATGCATGACGGATGAACAGATGGAAGACATCATTCAAAAATATCTTTCTAATCTCAAAAAAAAGATGATGAGTCTGGATATCAGAAACAAAAAGAAAAAAAGATTTTATTTCTCTCCGGAAAATGAAGAAGTTCCGGAAAGCTCGGAGAATATAAATCCACAGGCAGTGCGACGGATACGGGAATATGTGGAACTGAATTACGGGAAATCGTATCTGAGTGAATCGGAGCAGGCCAGAATCAACCGGAAATTTTGTACAGGAATCCACAAAAACTGTATCCTGTATCTTACAGATGGAATTTTACAGAACCCTGTCATAAAAAATAATCAATACCGTTTTTCTCAGCTGCAGTTTGAAAAAAATAAAGCCTATTATGGAAATAATCACTGGATCATCAAAAGAAATATTTCTGTGTTGGCAGAGTCACTGAAACGGGCATTTATAATCCGAAAGGATGATTCTGTCAGCAGATCTGATGCAGGGCAGCTTGTTCCTGAAAGGTTATGGAAAATTGGAAGAACAGACGATGACAAGTTATTTAATAGAAAAAAGAGAGCAGAAGATTCTGAGTTTGTAATAGACGTCCTGATTGATTCCAGTGGTTCCCAAGCTGGCAGACAGGCTCAGGTAGCGGCGCAGGGATATATTATCAGTGAAGCATTAAGCCAGGCAGGAATTCCTCATCGGGTGACAGGATACTGTGCTTTCTGGGGATATACAGTACTTCAGAGATTTCGGGATTATGAAGATCCAAGGGAAACAAATGAAAGAATCTTTCAATTTCGGGCGTATGCCAATAACAGAGATGGGCTTGCACTGAAAACAGTCTGTTCCTCTCTCATGGAGCGACCGGAAAAAAATAAGATTTTAATCGTATTAAGTGATGGAAAACCCTGTGATATGAGCATACAACGACCAGGAACCCGCCAGCCCAAGATCTATGACGGAGAAGGAGCTGTGAAAGATACTGCATATGAGGTGCGTCGGGCCAGAAATCAGGGAATTTTCGTAATTGGTATTTTTGTAGGGAATGAAGAAGAGCTCTCCGTGGAAAAGAGAATCTATGGAAAAGACTTTGCCTATATTCGTAATATCAGCAATTTTTCCCGTATGGTAGGAACTTTTTTGCGAAGACAAATTGATATGGAATAAAAATGGAGGAATCACTATGGGTAAAATTGAATTTGCCAATTGCCAGGATGTAAGAAATCAGAAAAAGATACAGGAATTAGATTGTCCACGCTGTCATGCACCGGGAGGCATTGAAGCCTTTGTGAAAGACGGGATACTTGCAGAGGACGGAGTATGTGATAACTGCGGATATATTCTTCCGGAAGGAACAGAACTGGAGGAAGTGGAGTAAGAAGCCTTAAAAGGTATTATAGAGAAACTGGAATTATAAATCATAATAGATTACGGGTAAAGGAGATAACAGATGAAAATAGCAGTTTGCGGAAAAGGTGGATGTGGAAAAAGTACAGTAACCAGTCTTTTGGCTAAGGCTTTAGCCAGACGAGGAAAAGAAATTTTGGTAATTGATTCCGATGAATCTAATTATGGTCTACATCGACAGCTAGGTATGAAGCTTCCCAGAGATTTTACAGACTATTTCGGTGGTAAGCAAAATGTTTTAAATGATATGATGTTATCAAAATTTACTCATCAGTTTTTTGAGGAAACCTGGACTATAGATGATATACCGGAAGATTATTATAGTCTGAAGGACGGTGTAAAACTGATGAGCAGTGGAAAAATTCACCAAGCAAATGAAGGGTGTTCTTGTGCTATGGGAACTGTTATGACTCAATTTATCCAAAATCTCAGGCTTACAGAAGACCAATTTGCGCTAATGGATATGGAGGCTGGTATTGAACACTTTGGACGTGGAATTGATAACGGTGTAGATTTGATATTGATAATTATAGATCCATCCTATGAATCCCTACAGCTTTCCAAAAAAATCGGGGAATTATCGGAAAGTATTAGAAAACCATTTTATTACGTTCTCAATAAAGTAACAAAAGAGAATCAGGAAATGATGTATGAAGCTGTATGGAATTCAAGTCGAGTCGCTGTATCTCTTAGTGCGGATACTAGTATTATGAGAGAGGGACTGATGGGGAAAGAACTATCAGAAAAACCAGATGCTATTGAAAACTTAACAGAATTTCTACTTTCTATTTAAAGAATGAGGAGATTTACTGTGGATATATGATAAAAGAAAACCAGATTATACAGATATAATTTGTAATATTACATCCACTTGACGCAAGAGAGATGCAGTGATATACTGGAACAAAAGTTATTTATAAAATAACAATAAAAACCTGGGACTATATTGTGTGATTGAACAGTTACAAAGAATGCAATTCTTGTGGAGGGTATGGGATGATACAGATTGCAATTGTTGAAGATGAAGAAATTTACGTAAAACAATTAACAGAGTATATCCGGAAATATCAAACGGAAAGGGGAAGATCAATAAAGGTTACAGTATTTGGTGATGGAGAAGATATCACTGAAAATTACAATGGCGGTTTTGACATTATTCTGATGGATATTCAAATGCGGTTCATGGACGGTATGACAGCAGCAGAAAAAATTCGTCAAATGGATCAGAAAGTAATTATCATGTTTATTACAAATATGATTCAATATGCAGTACGTGGATACGAAGTTGATGCAATGGATTATGTAGTAAAACCAGTTGAGTATTTTTCTTTTTCGCAGAAACTGGATAAAGCAGTTGGTCGTATGCGTTCTGAGGTTAAAGAATTTCTTACGATTCCGATTGGGGAAGGAGTTGTAAAGATAGATATAGCAGATATCTATTTTATTGAGGGGCAGAGACATAATGTAATTTATCATACTTCGAGAGGAGATTACTGTTCAAGAATTACGATGAAAGAACTCGAAGAAAAACTTGCGGTACATAATTTTTTTGATGTGCAAAGGGATATCTGGTAAATATGAATCATGTAGAGGGATTTGTTGGTTCTGATTGTGTGATCCATAATGTACATATACCTGTCAGCAGAACCAGAAAAAAAGACTTCATGAATCTGCTTCTGCAAAACCTCAATATGGAATGATTTCATGCGAAATGGAGAATACTATGTTATATCAGGATATTCCAAGAATTTATACGGCAATAGCAGAGTGGGGATCATGTCTGGTTTATCTTTATATCCTGGAAAAAGAAAACATGAAATCTGTACATTTTCTTATAGGCAGTCTTTTCATGTTGGCAATGCAGAGTATTTTTCTGACTTTGACAGGCAGCGTAACTGAAATTTTGTGGATTCCCTGTATGATGATCGCTGCAGGTATGATGTATGGATTTCTTATGGTCGAGGAAAGATGAAGCCTCTGGGAGCGGCTTATTGCTGTGCCCGTGCATTTGTTCTTGCTGAGTTTGTAGCTTCGCTGCAGTGGCAGATTGTATCTATTGTACAGGCATGGGGGAATCAAAGCATCTGGGTTGAAATTCTGATCACGATGGTTATTTTTGGAGGCTGCTTTACTATTAATATTTATTTAGAAAAAGATCTCCTGAAGCAGAATTATCTTGAACAGATGACAGTAAAGGAAGTAGCAGCGGCGGCAATCATGGCTGTTGCAATCTTTGCTTTTAGTAATCTGAGCTTTTTAAATGAAAATGCACCATTTGCGAGCAGAGAACGTGCAGATATTTTTTCTATCAGAACACTGATCGATTTTGGAGGAATTGCAATCCTGCATGCTTATCAGAGCAGGATCAGTGAGTATGTTGCCGAGAAAGAACTTTCAGTAATGAACGTGATGCTGAAAAGCCAGTATGATCAATACCGAAATTATCAGGACAGCCTGGATCTCATACAAATGAAATACCATGATCTGAAACACCAGATAACGGGACTTCGTGCGGAATCAGATGAAGAGAAACGAAAAAAATGGATTGATTCCATGGAAAAGGAAATCGCTGCTTTTGAAAATATAAGCAGAACGGGGAATCAGGTACTTGATACGATTTTGGCAGCTAAGATTTTCCATTGTCGAAAAAATCATATACAGATTACCTGTGTGGCAGATGGAAAATTATTGGATCATATGCATGTAACAGATATATGTTCTATATTTGGAAATGCTTTGGATAATGCGATTGAACATGTAATTTTGATTCCAGATTCGGAAAAAAGACTGATCCATCTGACAGTATCCGCTCAAAAAGGATTTGTGTTCATCAAGATAGAGAATTATTGTGAAGCAGAAATTTCCAAAAATGAAGAAGATCTGATTACAACAACAAAAAAAGACAGTAAAAACCATGGTTTTGGATTGAAGAGTATTCGTAAAGCTGTAGAAAAATATGATGGTTCTGTAGTATTTGGAGTACAGCAGAACTGGTTTGAATTAAAGATTCTTTTACCCAGAGTATTGTAATGCTCTGGGTATTTTTGTTGCCAAGCATACGACAAAAAGGTCCGGTGGACCTTTTTTAGTATTTTGTGCCATATTTGTTGCATCTTGTGCCAAAAACGGCACGAAATAATAACCATGTTATAGTAATGCCAACAGGAAATGATACCTGAAAAAGATGAGAGAGTCAAAGGAGGAAAAAAGAGAATGATCAGTGTTGAAATGGAAGATGTTCTGGCGGTATTACAATTATGCAAACCGTATATTATCGGTATTATTGCTGCACTTGTAATTGGAATCGTAATTATGATCGCATGCCGCAGGATGTCCAGGGGCAAAAAATTTCTGATAAGAGGAGAAGCTGCGATTGCAATGGTTCTTGCAGTTGTTGTCTGCGTGAATATGATCTGTTTTGGACCAATGTCTACGTTGATTGGACTGGCAACGGGAAATGGAACTTTAAGCGATGAAACAAATGAAGAAGCTGCGGAAGTAGCAGAAGAAATTATGGAAGACGGAATTGTTCTTCTGAAGAATGAAAGCCTGCTTCCTTTAAATGAAACAAAAAAACTGAATATTTTTGGCTGGGAATCTATTAATCCGGCTTACGGAGGAGCTGGTTCCGGTGGAATTAATGATCTGTATGATATTGTCAGTCTGAATCAGGGACTTGAAAATGCCGGATTTTCTATTAACCAGGAACTGGTTGATTTTTATAACAATTATGGTGCAGATAATCCGGAAATGTCTATCCAGAAACAGAGCTGGACATTACCGGAGCCACCTGTAGATACTTACAGTGATGAGCTTATTAAAAGTGCGAAAGAGTATTCTGATGTGGCAGTTGTGGTTCTTTCCAGAAAAGCGGGTGAAGGTCATAATGATATTCCTATGGATGTAAGAAAAGCAGCATATGATAATAATTCAGATGAATATGATGATTTTCCTGAGGGAGAGCATTATTTACAGCTTTCACAAACTGAGAGAGATATGGTGGATATGGTTTGCTCAAATTTTGATAATGTGATTGTGGTTTATAATGGAGCAAATCAGTTTGAACTTGGTTTCGCAGATGAATATCCTCAGATTAAATCTGTTGTATGGTGCCCCGGAACGGGAAATGTGGGATTTAATGCACTTGGTAAAGTATTTTCAGGTGAAGTCAATCCTTCCGGAAAAACACCGGATACATTTATTTATGATATGACGACAGCTCCGTGGTGGAATAATGCAGAAAAAACGGAGTATACAAATCTGGCAGATATGGCCGTTGAAGGAATGAACGCAGGAACTGCGCAGGTGTATGCTCCGGCATTTACCAATTATGTGGAAGGTATTTATGTAGGATACAAGTACTATGAAACAGCTGCACAGGAAGGTGCGATTGATTACGATAAGACTGTACAGTATCCATTTGGATATGGTCTGAGTTATACGGAATTTGAACAGAAAATGGGTGAACTGGAGGAAAAAGACGGACAGATTTCTGTAGATGTAGAAGTAACCAACACAGGAGATGTTGCCGGAAAAGATGTAGTAGAAGTGTATTATAAACCGCCATATACAAATGGGGGAATTGAGAAATCTTCTGCAAATCTGATCGAGTTTGCAAAAACAGATCTGCTTCAGCCGGGAGAATCTCAGACCGTTACAGTTACATTCAGTATAGAAGATATGGCCTCTTATGATGAGAATAATGCAAAAGCGTATGTTCTTGAAAAAGGCGATTACGTGATCTCTATTAACAGTGATTCACACACTGTGCTGGATCAGAAAACTTATACTGCAGATGCTGATGTAGTATATAAGGGAGAAAATAAAAGAGCATCAGATGATACTGCAGCAACAAATGTATTTGAAGATGCAAAAGGAGATATAACATATCTGTCACGTGCGGATCATTTTGCAAATTATGAAGAGGCTACAGCAGCACCGGCATCTGCAGAGCTGGGTGAGCCATATGCTTCTGAATATCATCTGAACAGCAACTTTGATAAGACTACATATCTCAATGATGAGGATGTAATGCCGACAACGGGAGCAGATAATGGACTTACATTAGCTGATATGCGTGATGCTGATTATGACGATCCTCGTTGGGAAAAACTTCTGGATCAGCTTACTGTTGATGAAATGGCAAATATGATTGCAATGGCTGGTTATCAGACAGCAGCCATGGATTCTGTGGGAAAAGTGGCTACACTTGATTTCGATGGACCAGCAGCAATTAATAATAACTTTACAGGAGTTGGTTCTATTGGATTTCCAATTGAAGTTGTGGTTGCTTCCACATGGAATAAGGAACTTGCACAGGCCTGGGGTGAATGCATGGGCAAGATCAGTCAGGAAATGGGTGCAGAGGGCTGGTATGCACCAGGTATGAATACTCATAGAACCGCATTTGGAGCAAGAAACTATGAATACTTCTCAGAAGACGGAGTTCTTGCAGGAAATATGGGAGCAAAAGCAGTAGAAGGTGCAAGGAAATATGGAGTTTATTCTTATATCAAACATTTTGCCCTGTATGAAGGAAATGCAAAGATGGTAAGTGTCTGGTCAAATGAGCAGGCGATCCGGGAAATCTATCTGAAACCATTTGAAATTTCTGTAAAACAGGGCGGAGCAAATGCAGTTATGGTTTCCTGGAGCTTCCTTGGAGATAAATGGACTGGAGAATGCAGTAACCTTATGAATACAGTTCTCAGAGAGGAATGGGGATTCAGGGGAATGGCACTTACAGACTTCTTCCGAAACAATGGTCATGGATTTATGAATGCAGATGCAGCTTTGGCGAATGGAGTAGATGTAATGTTGTCCACATTCAACGGAGAAGAGAATAATGTAGCCAATCCGGAGCATCCGACATCTGTACTTCAGATGAGAAATGCCTGCAAAAATGTCATGTATACAGTTGTAAGCAGCTGGGCTTATGACGGAGAACACGAAGAAACAGGTATGGAAAACTGGAAAAAAGCAGGAATTGGTATCGACATTGTAATAGCACTTTTCATGGCAGGAATGGAAGTACTGGTAATCAGAGGATATAAGAAAAGAAAGAATGCTGAATAAAGATGAAAGTGGGATGGAAAACAGTTATGAAACAGCAAAAATTGGTTGAAAAGATGACAATAGAAGAAAAGGCAGCGATACTCAGTGGAAAAACTGTCTGGCAGACCAGAGAAATTGACAGGCTTTCCATCCCGTCCATCTTTCTTTCAGATGGACCGCATGGAATCAGAAAACAGGCAGGAGCAGGAGACCATCTGGGACTGAATGCATCCCTGAATGCAACTTGTTTTCCCACAGCAGCGACGATAGCAAACAGCTGGAATCAGGATCTGGGGGAAGAGATTGGACAGGCTCTTGGAGAGGAAGCTGCAAGTATGGATGTAAATATCCTGCTTGGTCCTGGATTAAATATTAAAAGAAGCCCATTATGTGGAAGAAATTTTGAATATTTTTCAGAAGATCCATATCTTTCCGGTAAGATGGCGGCGTCATATATTCGTGGAATACAGAGTAAGGGCGTTTATGCCTGCCCGAAGCATCTGGCGGTTAACAGTCAGGAACTTCGGAGAATGGCAATGGACGCAGTTGTTGATGAACGGACATTAAGAGAAATTTATCTGACCGGTTTTGAGATAGCTGTTAAAGAAGGACACGCAAAAGCAATCATGAGCAGTTACAACCAGATTAATGGGATTTATGCTAATGAGGACAAACATCTTTTGACAGATATCTTGCGCAAAGAATGGGGATTTGATGGAATTGTAGTAACAGACTGGGGCGGAAGCAATGACCATGTGAAAGGTGTTGCTGCCGGCTCAAATCTGGAGATGCCGTCCTGTGGGTACGATTCTGCAAGAGAAGTGATTGCTGCTGTCCAAAATGGAAAGCTGAAGGAAGCAGATTTGGATGAAAGAGTTGGAGAACTGGTGGATGCAGTGATGGAACTGACATCAGGGAAGAAGCTTTCAGATAAAAACTTTGACAGAAATGCACATCATCAACTGGCAAGGAAAGCAGCAGCAGAAAGCATGATTCTTCTGAAAAATGAAAAACAGATTCTTCCGCTGGATACAAAAAAATCCATCGCTGTTATTGGAGATTTTGCTTTTTCACCCAGATATCAGGGGGCAGGATCTTCTATGGTCAATCCAACAAAAGTAGAAGATATGTCATCGATTTTGCAACAATATGATCTGAATATTTTGGGGATGACAAGAGGCTATCAGAGAAATGGAGATGTAGATGAGAATGATAGAAAGTTTGCACTAAATTTGTCTATGAACGCGGATATTGTGATTTTCTGCTTTGGTCTTGATGAAATCAGTGAATCAGAAGGACTGGACAGAACCCATATGCGTATTCCGCAGGACCAGATCGATCTTCTGCAGGATATCAGTAAAGTGAATGAAAATATTATTGGAATACTGAGTGCAGGATCTGCGATAGAAATGCCATGGCACACCTGTTGTAAAGCGATTTTGCATGGCTATCTGAATGGACAGGCAGGCGCTTCTGCAACATTGGATATTCTGACCGGAAAAGTGAATCCATCAGGAAGACTGGCAGAAACATATCCCATCTCTTATGAACAGACACCGGCATTCCGATATTATCCAAGCAATGAGAAAACATCGGAATACCGCGAGAGTGTTTATGTGGGATATCGCTATTATGATACTTCAAAAGTCCGGGTGCAATATCCATTTGGCTTTGGGCTTTCCTATACGGAATTTACATATTCTGATCTTATCATAGAAGAGGATGGAATCAAAGTTTCGGTTACTAATACAGGTGACAGAGACGGAGCTGAGGTTGTTCAGATGTATGTAGGACTTCCTAATGCAATCGTATTCCGACCGGAAAAAGAACTGAAAGGTTTTGCAAAAGTTTATCTAAAGGCAGGAGAAAGCAGACAGCTCAGGATTCCGTTTGATGATAAGACATTCCGTTATTGGAATATAAAAACGGGACAGTGGGAAATAGAAACAGGAACTTATCAGATTATGGTAGGAGCCAGTGTTGCAGATATTCGTTTAACAGGTACGACTGAGAGAACAGGAAATAGTAAAGGGTATCCGTATAATCCGGCAAAAATGCCTTATTATTATACAGGAATTGTGCAGAAAATATCAGATGAGGAATTTCGTGGACTTCTTGGCCATGAGATACCGAACGGGAGATGGAGTGGAAACCTGGAAATCAATGATGCAATCTGTCAGATGTATTATGCAAAAAGCCGACTTGCAAGACTGATATATAGATGTCTCACAAAAATGAAAAAGAAGAGTGAGGCACAGGGAAAGCCAGATCTTAATATTCTTTTTATTTACAATATGCCGTTCCGGGGGATTGCCAAGATGACCGGCGGGGCAGTCAGTATGGAAATGGTATATGGAATTGTCGATGCTGTGAATGGTCACTTTATGCTTGGAGTAAAAAAAGTAGTTGGCGGATATTTCAGAAACAGAAGAAATAATAAGAAATATGAAAAATTATTAAAAGAAGCCGGAGGGAAGTGCAGATGAATCGTATAAAAAATATATGGAAATGTTTTGAAGAGAAACATTCTGCTATTGCAAAATGGCTTTATCAGATATTCTATTTTGTTATATTCAGTATGGGCGTGACAGTATTCCAGTATCTTGTATTTACATTTTTACCAGGGATTTTGGGAATTGGTCTGGCTGGTACAGAATTTATGTGGCCAAAGGTTTCCATGAATCTGTTTGGAGTAAAATTTACATGGAGTTTGCTAGGGTATAATGTATTGCGTGATGCAACGGGGAATATATTGATCGGTGGTGGACTTGGCTATTTTATCAGTTATGAATTGGGGTCATTTCTTGCACAGTGTATCAATTTTCCACTTCAGAGAAATATTACTTTTAAAAGCCGTGGAAATCCTGTATATCAGGCAATCTGGTATTTTGTTGCATGGGTGGTAATTTCACTGATTTGTAATGGATTTAATAATCTGTGGATGCCAGTTGCATCTGCATATGTGGCACCGGCAGTCTATAACATGCTTGTGACAATTATTACAGGTGGAGTTTCCATGGTGATTTTTTTCTTTGTGTTTAAAATTATTTTCCCAGAGGGGAAGGCTGAATAGAAGAAAATAGCAAGATGTTAGAAACTGGTAGTCAATCGGATATGATTTGGAACATCATAAAATCAACAAGGATAAAGGTAAAAAAATATGAATAAAAGACAAAAAATTCTGATTGTAGATGATTCAAAACCGGTGTTTATGAAAGAGGATCTACTTCCCGTTATGGGAGATAATCAAATGATTCAGGATCTGCCCTCGGCATTTATCCAGGTTTTGGAGGAACAGAACGCATGGAAAAAATAATGGAAAAGAATATTCTGATCCGGGATATAGAAACAAAAAATATCATGACTAAATCCAGTCTTCCGGTAGGGGGATATTCTGTCAATCCTTATGTAGGATGTACCCACGGCTGCAAATACTGCTATGCCTCTTTTATGAAACGGTTCACCGGGCATACCGAATCGTGGGGAACATTTCTGGATATAAAACACTGGCCGGCAATTAAAAACCCGAGAAAATATAAAGGCCAACGGGTAGTGATTGGTTCCGTGACAGATGGGTATCTGCCCCAGGAAAAGGAGATAAGAAATACCCGCAGGATTTTAGAACAGTTAAAAAATAGCGGTGCAGAAATCCTTATCTGTACGAAATCGGATCTTGTACTCCGGGATATTGACTTGCTAAAAGAAATGGGAAAAGTCACTGTCTCATGGTCGATCAACACATTAGATGAAAAATTTCAGGCAGACATGGATCAAGCTGTCAGCATCAGCCGCAGACTTGAGGCAATGAAGCAGGTATACGAAGCCGGAATACGCACGGTTTGTTTCATTTCCCCAGTATTTCCGGGCATCACAGATTTTGAAAAGATTTTTGAACGTGTGAAAGATCAGTGTGACCTGGTATGGTTAGAAAATCTAAATCTCCGCGGTGGTTTCAAACAGGAGATCCTGGATTATATTCAGAAATGTTATCCCCACCTTGTTACCCTGTATGATGAAATCTATCGCAAGGGAGATCGAAGCTATTTTCGGGCATTGGAAAACCAGGCAGCACAGATGTCCCAAAAATACGACTGTCCTTTTGTAGACAACGAACTGCCTTATGGCCGCGCAGAGCCAGGCCATCCTGTAATCGTGGACTATTTCTATCATGAAGAAGTACGGGGATCGGAAAATACAGGGCGGCGCAAAAAATGATTGAATAAGTTGAGATGTAAAAGAGGTGCCTCAAGAGACTGAAACAACTCATAGTTTTCCATGAATGTTACAGTCTCTTTATTATTATCAGTATACTCCACACTCTGGGTTGGTATCAATATCAAGATGAAGCAAAGGCTTTTCTCCCTCCACTGCCCGGTATATATCCAGCATAGTAATTTCATCTGCAGGTTTGGTAAGACAGGCGTTTGCCTGGCCTTGGGTATTGGAGATAAGGCTTGCATTTTTCAGCACGGCCATCAGCTGCCGGATATAGGCAGGATTTGTTTTTACACTTTTTGCAATCTGGGCACTGGTCAGATGCTCTTTTTCTTCTTGTAATTTATATTTTAACATGGTACAGTTTTGATGTAATTTTAATAATAACAATAAAAGAAAGGAAAGTCAACAATGCAGCCAATGAAAAATATTGTTTTTGAAAATGCATATCAAAAAAATGCCCGGACCTTATTAGATAAACTTAATTCTGCTGAAGCCATTCTGGTAGGAGCAGCAGCCGGCATGTCCGCTTCCTGTGGCTATAATTTTTTCTATCAGAATGATGCGATATTTCAGAAATATCTGGGGGATTTCCATAAAAAATATGGATTTACCGGAGCCTTTAACGGATTTTACTATCATTATCCTTCCCCGGAAGCTCACTGGGCATTTCTTGTACGTATGGGCTATATGGAATATGAGTGTCCTACAGGACAGCCTTACTACGATCTCATGGAACTCCTTGAGGGTAAAAACTATCATATTATGACCACCAATCAGGACTTCCAGTTTACCCGTGTGGTGTCCGAAGAAAAATTAAGCGCCATCCAGGGTGATTCCCGCTATTATCAGTGCAGCCGCCGATGTCATGACCAGATTTATTACAACAAGGATATGGTCTATGCCATGAATGCAGCTATTGACGAGAATCTGTGTATCCCCGCCAAAATGATCCCCCGCTGTCCCAAATGCGGAGCCCAGATGGAGCCCTGGGTACGGGGATATACATTTCTGGAAGGTGCCAAGTATAAAGACGAATACCGGAAGATCAACGAATTTCTGGAAAAGAATAAAGAGAAGAAGATCCTTTTTCTGGAGTTGGGCGTAGGACGAATGACCCCTATGTTTATCCAGGAACCTTTCTGGAATCTCACATACTCCCTGCCTAAGGCGTTTTACATTACCATTAATCCAAAGGACGCCATTCTTCCCAGAGAAATAGAACAGAAGGGGCTGGCTATCAGAGAAGACATTGCCCTGGTGCTGCAGGAGGCAGTGAGGGTAAAGAAAGAGGAAAACAAGGAGCATGGAGAAGCATAGTCACAAAGACATCCCTGGAACAGCAATGGGCCTACTATACAAAATATATTTACAGTATGTGGCATCTGCCTACAGGTCAGCTATATCTGGCTCTTAAGGCTGTACTTGCCGGAAAAGATTAGAGAGATGACACCGGGGGTGATCAGACTGCCTTTCTGGGACATGACGGCCCGTAACAGCCAGGTGTTTTACGTCTGTCTGAACCAGGAAGCCTCTTCTGCTCCGGAACATTTAAAAAAGGGAGAAGTCTTTACCTGCAAGGCAATCTGGCAGATATATTAAAAGCACTTCGGATACAGTTGGAAAAGGAGAAATAACATTATGGAAGAAAACTTCAGAAATATTTATAAAGCTATCCAGGAAGCAGACGCTCTTCTCATCGGCGCCAGTAACGGATTATCTATTTCAGAAGGATACAATATTTTTGCAGATGATCACTGGTTTCAGAAAGATTTCGGAGATTTCCGCAGCAGATACGGGATCAGAAACATACTGCAGGGATTATTCTTTCAGTATCCTACAGAAGAATCTAAATGGGCATTTTTCAGCAGACTGATCAGCCGGAAATGTTATCTGGAACAGCCCGGTCCTGTAATGGAGAATCTGTATCGTCTGGTTGGTTCCAAAGATTATTTTATTGTGACCTCCAATGGCGAGGACCATTTCGTGCCTGTAGGATTTGACAGGGATAAAGTCTTTGAGATGGAAGGCCGTCTCACCCAGTCCCGGTGCCAGAATGGATGCGGAACAGATCCTTACGAAAACCAGAATGAAATTCTCAAAATGGCGAAAGCTGAAAAAAACGGACAGATCCCCTCAGAACTGGTCCCCTGCTGTTCCTGCTGTGGAGGGCCAGTTACGGTCAATATGGCAAACAGCAATGCATTCTTTCAGACCGAACAGTTCCAAAAGAAAATGCAAGACTATCAGAACTTTATTAAGAAATATCATGGTAAAAGACTAGCGATCCTGGAATTGGGCGTGGGATGGCGAAACCGTATGATCAAAGAGCCTTTCATGAGCCTTGCTGCTTCTGAACCTGAAGCAGTTTATATCACCTTCAATAAAGGAGAAGTCTATATTCCTTCAGCAATTGCCGGAAAGTCGATCGGGGTAGATGGAGATATTGGGGAAGCGCTGAAAGAAATATGTCTGGCAAGAGAGAACCTATAGGGTTGTTTATATATTTCTATTTAGACAATTAATTTTTCTGAATGGACAATGCAAAAAAGACACTGAAAACCGTAGAAATATTGGATTTTCAGTGCCTTTTCTATTAGTTAAAGAGAAAAAATATAATAAATTTAAGTTTTGCTAAGTTTCGCTAAATTCTATTCGTTTGAGCATCGCCATTGCTTTGAAGGTTCACGTTTTCCACAATCATTACAAGTCTGCGGCCAGTTGATTTTCCATTCAAAATACTCATCTCTGGTAATTTTACCAGATTTCAGTTCTTCTTTTCTAAGAGTCCATTCTTTCAAAAAATCATTAAGAATCCCATAATTAAACCACATGCCAACAGGTGGATGAGCAGGCCAACTATCGGAATTGTGGTAGCGTATAGAGGTATCGTCACTGGAATTTGATTTTTCGCCTGGATAAGTCTCTGATTGAAAGAGATTGATCATACCGGGATTAAATTCATCAATCCAGAACAAAATTTCCATCAGTTCAGAAGCATTCATTGTAGTTGGTTTCGTATTGAGCAAGGCGATTTGCACCTTTATCGCCCCAGCCGAGGACTGCACCGAGTTCTGCCTGTGTCATATTCCGGAATGTCCGGATTTTTTTTATTTTATCACCAATTGTCATATCAGATTTCCTACTTTCTATTTGATAAAAGATTTGTCGTAAAAATGTGGTCAAATCAAGAAAATTGAGTGCGAAAGCAAGTGAAAAATCCCTGTGAAGTAGTGGATACGCCATGCACAGCTCGGGAAAGATTTCCCTCGCTGTAGGGCTGTCGCCCTATAAAATAGCAAAAAAAGACGTCCTTGCAAGTAAACTTGCAGGGCGTTTTTTTCACCATTTTGCATGGCTCGTAGCGTTAACAAATTCTTCACAAAATAATTAGCACTCAACGCTTGACAGTGCTAACAACATGTGTTATATTACATGCAGAACAAAGAAAACAACATATTTCTCCTTTGGGAGAGATATTTCTCATATAAGAGGAGGGTTAGCCTATGAATATCAGTAAATTTACACAGAAATCCGTACAGGCTGTCCAGGATCTGGAGAAGGTTGCTTATCAGTTTGGCAACCAGGAGATTGAAGAGGAGCATCTTTTATATGCTCTGTTGGAACAGGAAGACAGCCTGATTCTTAAACTGATCGAGAAGATGGAGATAGATAAAGATTATTTCAGAAATTCTCTGAATCAGGCACTAGATGCTAAGGTTAAGGTATCCGGCGGTGAACTTCGTTTCGGACAGTATCTGAACAAGGCTCTGGTCAGTGCAGAGGATGAAGCCAAGGCAATGGGAGATGAATATGTCTCTGTAGAGCATCTCTTCCTTGCTTTATTAAGATATCCAAGTCCAAGCATGAAGAAGCTGTTTCAGGAATTTGGTATTACTAAGGAACGTTTCCTGCAGGCACTTTCTACAGTACGAGGCAATCAGCGTGTAGTCAGTGACAATCCGGAAGCTACTTATGATACTTTGAATAAATATGGTGAGGATTTAGTCGAAAAGGCACGTAACCAGAAGCTGGATCCTGTGATCGGACGTGATGAGGAAATCCGTAATATCATCAGAATCCTTTCCCGTAAGACCAAGAATAATCCTGTACTTATCGGTGAGCCTGGTGTAGGTAAGACTGCAGCAATCGAAGGTCTTGCTCAGAGGATTGTGGCAGAGGATGTGCCGGAAGGTCTGAAGGATAAGAAGATTTTTGCCCTAGACATGGGTGCTCTGGTAGCAGGTGCCAAATACAGAGGTGAGTTTGAGGAACGTCTGAAAGCAGTCCTTGAAGAAGTAAAGAAGAGTGAAGGAAACATTATTCTTTTCATTGATGAGTTACATCTGATCGTTGGTGCAGGTAAGACAGACGGAGCTATGGATGCCAGCAATATGCTGAAACCTATGCTTGCCAGAGGTGAGCTTCACTGTATCGGTGCCACAACTCTGGATGAGTACCGTCAGTATATTGAGAAAGATGCCGCTCTGGAACGTCGTTTCCAGCCTGTTATGGTAGATGAACCTACAGTGGAGGATACCATTTCCATCCTTCGTGGTCTGAAGGAGAGATATGAGGTCTTCCATGGTGTTAAGATCACAGACAGTGCGCTGGTTGCAGCAGCTACACTTTCACATAGATATATCACAGACCGTTTTCTTCCTGATAAGGCCATTGACCTGGTGGATGAGGCCTGTGCCCTGATTAAGACAGAGTTGGATTCCATGCCTTCAGAGCTGGATGAACAGCGCCGTAAGATCATGCAGCTGGAGATTGAGGAATCTGCACTGAAGAAAGAGACAGATAATCTGAGTAAGGAACGTCTGGAAGCACTTCAGAAGGAGCTGGCAGAGCTTCGTGATACCTTTAATACACAGAAAGCACAGTGGGATAATGAGAAGCATTCTGTAGAGAAATTACAGAAGCTTCGTGAGCAGATTGAGGATGTGAATAAGCAGATTCAGAAAGCAAAACAGAACTATGATCTGGAGAAGGCTGCACAGTTACAGTACGGCGAACTTCCGAAATTACAGCAACAGCTGGAAATCGAAGAAAAGAGTGTCAAAGAAAGTGACAGAAGTCTGGTACATGAGGCAGTTACTGATGATGAGATTGCAAGGATCATTTCCAGATGGACCGGTATTCCTGTAACAAGACTGACAGAAGGCGAGAGAGCGAAACTCCTTACTCTGGAAGATCAGCTTCATAAGAGAGTTGTAGGCCAGGATGAAGGTGTGAAGAGGGTTACAGATGCGATCCTTCGTTCCAAAGCCGGCATCAAGGATCCGACCAAACCTATCGGTTCTTTCCTGTTCCTTGGTCCTACAGGTGTAGGTAAGACAGAGCTTGCCAAGACTTTAGCAGAGAATCTGTTTGATGATGAGCAGAATATGGTCAGAATTGATATGAGTGAGTACATGGAGAAGTATTCTGTATCCAGACTGATCGGAGCGCCTCCGGGATATGTAGGATATGAGGAGGGCGGTCAGCTTACTGAGGCAGTCCGCCGTAAACCATATAGTGTTGTACTTTTCGATGAGATTGAGAAAGCACATCCGGATGTGTTTAACGTACTGTTGCAGGTACTGGATGATGGCCGTATCACAGATTCTCAGGGACGTACAGTTGACTTTAAGAATACAATTCTTATCATGACCTCCAACATCGGTTCTCCGTATCTGTTGGATGGTATTGATGAGAATGGTGAGATCAAACCTGAGGCACAGAGTCAGGTTATGGATGACCTGAGAGGTCATTTCCGTCCGGAATTTCTGAACCGTCTGGATGAAATAATTATGTTTAAGCCCTTGACAAAATCTAATATTGGTAAGATAGTAGATTTGATGGTCAGCGAGCTTGACAAACGTCTTGCAGACCAGGAACTTTCCCTGGAACTGACAGAAGCAGCCAAGGATCAGGTTATCGAGAATGGCTATGACCCGGTATATGGTGCACGTCCGCTGAAACGTTATCTGCAGAAATATGTGGAGACTCTTGCGGCACGAAAGATTTTGTCCGGAGATGTTCACGCAGGTGATACTCTGGTGCTTGATGTTCAGAATGGGGAATTCATTGTTACGGTAAAGGACGGAAACTAAATGATACCCAAAGATCCAATGATTCTGCTGAGTTATGTGAATACTCAGCTCAGGGATTACTATGATTCCCTGGAAGCACTCTGTACATGCAGAGGATTGAAGAAAGACGAACTGGTGGCGAAGATGCATTCCATCGACTATGAGTATGATGAGGCAACCAATCAGTTCATATAAGAAATATGCGAAATGCTCTCTGACAGCGGGAATTGCTGTCGGGGAGCATTTTTCGTGTTATAGGAAATATGTCGCTGAAGCGACCCGTCGCAGGCGGAGAATCCTGCAAGCAGGATTCTTTCTTATATAAGAAAGTTTACTGCGCTAATTGCGAAAAAAGTAATAAACTGTGGAGCTGTTATTGGGTTATGTGTTTCAAAATCAGTACAATTTTAAAAAATATATAAGACGGAGTGGAAAATAGCTGAAAAACAGATTATCTTGTTAAAAAATAAACGAAATTTATCAGATAATATGTTAAAAATGCATAAAAAAATAGGAAATAAAGTATAAATATTCAATATCCCTACAATTGATTTTTGCATGCTGTATGATATAATTGCATCTGTAAAAAATCGAATGCATTTATAATAGGAAGAAACACCTGTTTCAAGTCGAACCATTTTTCTGACTGCTATATCTGCATTGAGCGAAAAAATAAAATATGGAGGTGGCAGTTTTGAAAAAGTTGGTGACCGTACTGGGTGCTTTTTTTGCAGTTCTTCTGGCTTGTCCGTTGAGTGTATTTGCGGCAGAGGGCAGTAAAGCACCATCTACAGTACCTGTATGGCTTTGCATTCCCTTTGCAGGGCTTTTGTTATGTATTGCAGTGATGCCTCTGGTAAAAGCGGAGTGGTGGGAGTCTCATCAGCCACTGGTTGTTGCCTTATGGATCATTCTGATGGTCGTTCCATTTGCTTTCGTTTATGGAGCCGGAAAGACTGCAGAGACAGTTCTGGACTGTATTGTGAATGATTATCTTACATTCATCATTCTGTTATTCGGCCTGTTCTGCGTATCAGGTAATATTACCATGGAGGGTGATTTCGCAGGTTCCCCCCGTGTTAATGTAGGTCTGCTTGCACTGGGAACCCTTCTGGCAAGCTGTATCGGCACTACGGGTGCCAGTATGCTGATGGTACGTCCGGTAATTAAAATGAATTCATGGAGAAAGAGAAAAGGACATATTATGATCTTCTTTATCTTCATGGTTTCCAATATGGGTGGATGTCTTACCCCGATCGGAGATCCGCCGCTGTTAATGGGATTTATGCGAGGCGTTCCATTCTTCTGGAGTCTGCATCTGTTCCCTGTGTTGATCTTTAATATGGTCATTTTGCTGTTTGTATTTTATCAGATTGATAAACGTTCCTACAGAAAGGATATTGCAAATGGACGTAAACCGGATATCCGTAAACCGGGTACTCAGTTCCGTCTGGATGGACTGCACAATATTATCTTTCTTGTGATGATCGTTGGCGCGGTAATCTTAAGCGGTGTACTTCCGGGAATGTCCGCATTTCAGGATGCTGCAGGCAATGTAAGAGGCATTCATCTTTTTGGAGAAGTAACCCTGACATTCCCGGCACTGATTGAAATTGTAATCATATTGCTTGCTGCTTTTCTTTCCTTTAAGACAACAGATAAGCAGATTCGTATCAGAAACCATTTTACCTGGGGTGCGATCCAGGAGGTTGCGGTTTTATTCATCGGTATTTTTATCACCATGCAGCCCGCATTGATGCTTCTAAAAGCTGTAGGACCGAATCTGGGAGTTACTGAACCGGCAGAGATGTTCTGGGCAACCGGTGCGCTTTCCAGTTTCCTGGATAACACACCTACTTATCTGGTATTCCTTACAACAGCAGGAACGCTGGCATTTACCAATGGAATCACAACTACACTGGGAACTGTACCTACCAAGATTCTGTCTGCCATTTCCTGTGGTGCAGTATTCATGGGTGCCAACACTTATATCGGAAATGCCCCGAACTTTATGGTAAAGGCAATCTCTGATGAGAATGGTGTGAAGATGCCGTCATTCTTCGGATATATGCTGTGGTCTGTTGCATTTCTGGTTCCGGTGTTTATTATCGATATGTTTGTATTCTTTTTATAAGGAGGGAGGATCATTATGCAGGATAATCAGGAAAAATGTAAAGAACTTGCAATACGCATTTATAACCTGGATGAAGAAGTTTATAAATGTGTGGGTTCCTCTCTGGGACGTACATTTACAGGACAGAAAGAAACAACTATCCGTCATCTGGCAGCACTGATGTATACCAAGCCGGACGGACATCTGCTCAGAAGTGAGCTGGCGCTGATCAGTAATATGGCCCGTACTATCAGGGATAAGAGCGAGAGAAGACGCCTTATGATAGAGTATGACAGTATTCTGAAAGAGATCGAAAGTCTTCCGGATACATTTGGACAGACAGATATTGTAGATAAAGAGCGTATCAGTCTGAATAATCTGATCGTAAGACGCCAGAACGAGATTTCAGAGAATGACCATCTGATCATCTGTATCAGTCGTACACAGGGAAGTGGCGGTAATGATATCGGATTTGAACTGGCAGATCAGCTTCAGATCAACTATTATGATGCAGAGATCTTTGATCAGGTTATGAAGCGTCTGCAGGCAGACAAAAATGCAGTCAGTGATACTGGTAATTTTGAAGGATTTGATAAAATACAGAAAGAAAAAACACACAGATCTGAAAACCTGGTTCAGGGAATTCAATCGTTATCATGGACTTCCGAAGCAGGACGCAGTATTTTTCAATATGAGTGATCTGATCTGTGAACTGGCAAAGAGTGAAGACTGCGTGATCATGGGACGTTGCGCAGATGCGATTCTTAAGAATAATCATATTCCTCATATCAGTCTGTTTATCAGTGCTCCCTTCCAGGTTCGTGTGCAGCATGTTATGGATATCCGTAATATGAATCTGAAGCAGGCAGTACGTTTTCTGAAGCAGATGGATAAGCAGCATAAGAAATATTATGAATTTTATACCGGTGAGAAATGGGGAAAACCGGAGAACTATGATTTGTGTATCAACAGTGCCAACTATGGACTGAAGGATACCATTGAGCTGATCCAAAGAATGTTGGATCAGAAGGTTCACTAAAATTAAAAATGATGGTTGGATAAAAAATAAGCTCTGTGGATAGAAGTTTTGATCCACGGAGCTTATTTTTCTTTTTTATTTCCAGTTGAATGTGAACATTCCATAAACATAGATAAAGGCAATCATAATCGGAAGTACAAACCGGAAGAGCGGTTTCATCCAGCTCTGTACCTTTAAGCCCTTACCTGTATTGGCCTCTCTGATAAAGTTATCCCATCCCCATCCGAATTTATTACAGCAGAAAAGTGCAAGGATGAGAGAGCCAAGGGGTAAAATATTGTTGGAAACAATGAAATCCCAGAAATCAAGCCAGGTAGTTCCTTCGGCAAATGGTTGGAAGTGGAATACGCTGAAACCAAGGGCTGTGGTAAGTGCCAGAAGAAAGACACCTGTGCCGCAGACCACGCTGCCTTTTGGACGGGACCAGCCGGTAAGCTCACGGATCATTGCCAGGATATTCTCGCACACACCCAGGACAGTTGACATAGCTGCAAATACCATGAACAGGAAGAATAAGGAACCCCAGATGCGACCTCCGGACATGTTGTTAAAAACTGCTGCCATTGTATCAAACAGAAGGCTTGGACCTGCATTTACTTCCAGATCAAAGGTGAAGCATGCAGGGAAAATAATAACTCCTGCCAGAAAAGCAACCAGTGTGTCCAGTGTGATCACATGGATAGCTTCCCCCATCAGAGAATGTTCTTTACCAATATAGCTGCCAAAGATAGCCATGCCACCCATACCTGTAGACAAAGTAAAGAATGCCTGGTTCATTGCTCCTACGATCACCGAACCATCAATCTTTGAGAAATCCGGTTTCAGATAAAAGGTCATTCCCTCACCAGCGCCTTTCAGAAAAAAACTGTGCACAGCGAGAGCAAGCATCAGCACCAGCAGTGCAGACATCATATATTTTGTCACACGCTCCAGTCCTCCCTGAAGATTGAAGGAAAGGATGAAAAATGCAATGACTACAGTGACCAGTAAGAAGAATACATTCACAGAGGGAGAGGAGATCATGGCTGAAAATCCCAGTGAACCATTTTTACCTCTGAGAAACTGTACAAAATAATAAATGATCCAGCCGCAGACAACAGTGTAAAATGCCATCAGGGCAATGTTGCCAAGCAGACAGAACCAGCCGAAAATCCCCCATTTCTGTCCTGGCTTTTCCAGCTTACGGTACATGAAAAGGGGACTTGTCTGAGCCGCTCTTCCGATGGAAAATTCCAACACAAGAGCCGGGATTCCCAGGATGACCAGACACAGAAGATAGATCAGCATAAAGCTGCCGCCGCCATTTTGCCCGCACATCCACGGGAATTTCCACACATTTCCGCAGCCAATGGCGCAGCCGGCGGAAAGCATAATGAAGCCAAGCCGGCTTCCAAGCTGTTCACGTTTCATAAGATAACGCTCCCTTCAGAAGTTCATATAAGGGATATTATAAGATAAAAAACAATATTTGTAAAATTGATTGTTTTGTTGTATATTATTGAAAATATCGTTTATATAAGGAAAATAACGCTTCTGTGTTTCGATGGGAAACATTGAAAAAAATATGGGAAAGGAACGAGAAATGGATACAAATGTGTTAAAAACTTTTATTGCAGTATGTGAATATTCCGGATTTTCGGCTGCTGCAAAAGAACTGGGATATACACAGTCTACAGTTTCTTCACAGATTAAACAACTGGAAAAGGAACTTGGTGTCAGGCTGTTTGACCGTTATTATCATAAAATCAATCTTACAGAAAAGGGAGTTTTAGTTTTGCAGCAGGCTCGAAACATTCTGAAGTCACAGGCGAAAATGCTTGATTCGCTGAATTCGGCTGAAAGCATTGAAGGCGAGATCCGGTTGTCTATGTCCAGTTCTGTCTGCAGCAGATATTTTAAAAATGATTTTCTGCGTTTTCATCATCAGTATCCGGAAATAAAAGTGGAGATAACAGAAAACGGTACAGAGCAGATGTTTGATAAATTGCGGAAGAACGAAACAGATCTGGTTTTTACTCTGGACAGGCATATTTATGATTCGGATTTTATTATTTGCGCGGAACAGGAAGAACAGGTTCATTTTATTGCAGCGGCTGACAATTCTGTTACAGACTGCTCATGGAAATTAAGTGAAATCTCTCAGAATGAGTTTGTGTTAACAGAACAAGCCATGAGTTACAGAAAAATACTGAATGAAATCCTTGCATCCCAATCACTGGAAATCCGTCCGGTTCTTGAAATCGGAAATCCGCTCCAGATATGTGAACTGGTAAAAAACAGCAGCCTGCTTTCCTTCCTTCCGGATTTCATTTCGGAGAAATATGTGAAAGACGGACAGATTAAAAGACTGGATGTTGCCGGCTGCCCGGTAACTGTATGGACACAGCTGCTGCTTCATAAAAATAAATGGCGGTCTCCGGCAATTAATGTGTTTATAGAATTTTATAAAGAAGTCATGCAGAGATAGAAAGAAATATAAAATATTAGCCGGACAAAATAAAATTGAAGTTTACAAATTAGAAATATCAAAGTTAAATCTAAAATAATTATAAACTGCACAAAAAACACTTGCATTTTTTGTCTAAAAGTATATTATATATGATTAGTCAGGCTAATCAAAAAACAATGTCAGACCTGAAAGAGGACAGAGGCCGGAAGGGAGTGAAGTTATGTGGTGCCCGGAAGAGGAGAAGAATGAGAAAGAGAAACGAGAAGAGAAGAGCATGCCTGCGCTTTTTATGGAGATCAACCGCCAATATGGTATGAGATGTATGCAGCGTATACGGGAAATTGGTATCCAGCAGGGACAGATGCCGATCATTATGATCGTATACAGAAATAACGGCTGCAGCCAGAAGAAAATCGCAGAATGTATGGGTGTAACGCCGCCCACTGTAAATGTAAGTATCCAGCGTCTGGAGAAAGCGAGACATTGTCTGCAGGAGACGTGATGATAAAGACCAGCGCATCATGCGTGTATATCTGACAGAAAACGGAAAAAAAATCGTGGAGGAGCTCCAACAGGAAAGTAAAGCTGTGGAGAAAGTGATGTTCAGCAACTTCAGCGAAGCGGAGCTATGTCTTTTACGAAGGTTTTTTGGGCAGATTCTGGATAATATTTCGGAGACACCTGTCAACAGGTAGAAACTGAAAAATACATGATGGAGCAGATTGAGAAAACTGTATCAGCATGTTCAGATAAAAATATTGTCTGTGAAAGAACTGACCTATGAGTTTGACACAGACATACATTAAAAATAGGAAAAGAGGGAATCAAGCAATGATTAAACTGATGAAATATCTGAAGAAATCAGCGGGATACATTGTCCTGATCATAGCACTTCTGTTTCTGCAGGCGTACTGTGATCTTTCCCTGCCGGATTATACCTCCAAGATCATTAATGTAGGTATCCAGCAGAAAGGTATTGAAGACAGTGTGCCGGATAAGCTTCGGGATTCAACCTTGCAGAATCTTCAGATTTTTATGGATGAGGATCAGAAAAAGGAAGTTTCACAGAATTATACACAGAAAGATGATACCTGGGTATTAAATGATGATATTTCCAAAGAAACCAGAGAGAATTTAAATGAGGATTTCTCCAAGGCAATGATGATGGTATCTGCCTTTTCCGAAGACAGTGAGCAGGGGCAGGCAATGGTTGCACAGATGGGTCTTCCAGAGGGAACAGATCCACTGACAGCACTGGCGCAGATGCCGGAAGAAGCAGTACAGCAGATCATGAGTCAGGTGGATGAGAAGCTGAAAGATATGCCGGAGTCTATTGTGACACAGGCTGGTGTTTCCTTTGTTGTTTCAGAATATGAAGCACTGGGAACAGATGTGGATGCCATCCAGATGCGTTACATCCTGATGTCAGGTATCAGAATGCTTGTTATGGCATTGGTAATCATGCTGGCAGCCATCAGTGTTACATTTATTTCAGCCAGAGTGGCAGGCAGACTTGGTCATGACCTGAGAAACAGCATTTACCGCAAGGTTATGAGTTTCTCCAGCAGAGAATATCACAAATTCTCCACAGCATCCCTGATCACCCGAAGCACCAATGATGTGCAGCAAGTACAGCAGGTTATGGCAATGATGTTCCGTATTGTTCTGTACGCACCAATCCTTGGTATTGGTGGCGTGATCAAGGTATTGAATACAGATTCTTCTATGACATGGATCCTTGGGGTGGCAGTTGCACTGATCCTGGTTGTGATCTTTGTGCTGTTCCAGGTGGCAATGCCCAAATTCACTATCCTGCAGACCCTGATCGACAGACTGAATCTGGTATCCCGTGAGATCCTTACAGGTATTCCTGTTATCCGTGCATTCAGCCGTGAGAAACATGAGGAAGAGCGCTTCGAGAAGGCAAACCTGGATCTGACAAAAACAAACCTGTTTGTCAACAGATGTATGACTTTTATGATGCCCATTATGATGCTGATCATGAACGGAGTATCTGTACTCATTATTTACAGTGGTGCCCATGCCGTAGACAACGGAACCATGCAGGTTGGTAATGTTATG
>NZ_JBWLUT010000002.1:0-8656 GCF_056504575.1 Blautia sp. CGZ-1-C1 | reverse complement strand
CAATGTTGGGAACTTAGCGTCAACTTAAATGAATTATACCTGTATGTATTAAAATATGTTCTTTAAAAATTAAATAGTAAAAAATTATATCGCCTTATTGCAGAATTTATGGTATAGTTTAATAGACCTATACAGGATAGGCCTTTCAAAATGGCTATATCTTGTGTATGTGTTTAGAGAACGGATTTTCTTGTGTGAATGTGTTTCCGGTCTCTGTTCTTTTTAGAGCGTTCATAGCATCTGCCAGGGTGAATCTGTGAACGCTTTTTTGATGCTTTTATGATTAAATTCATGATAACTGGCAGTATTTCCATGGACATAAAAAGGAACTTGGGCATAAGAGCTTTGACTTCGCCTATGATAAAAGTCCTTTTTGCCTGATATGCCCATTTGTTTTTTACAAATGCTTTTTCCCTTACAATGTTGTCAGCTTCTGTTTTGACAAGCGCTGCAATATTGGAGAATAACAGGTTTATATATAATTCCTGCTCAATAGAATTACAGCTTGTCCCTGTAAATTCTTCCAGTTCCCACCAGTCTTTTAGTTCCCTGTATTTTGTTTCGATATTCCAGCGTTCAAAATAAAGGTTATATAACAAGGATGGAGAGATAGATGGATTTATAATATTAGTTACCAGATACTCATTTGCTTCCTTGGACTTTTGGGGCAGAGGAACTTTTACAACCCGGTAAAGGATCGGTTTGCCATTTGCGGAAGTAGCTGTCCATGAAAAATCATCGGAACCTAATTTGCAAAATTTATTGTCTTTTCTTAAACGCATCAAAACGTTGCATCCATTGGAAACCAGGTCCTCATATAATTCTTTTGAGTAATATCCACGGTCAAAAATGAGCAGGGCATTGTCGGCAAGGTTCAGTTCCTGCAGCCGGGTCCAGTGCTCTCTTGCCGGATCACGTTCGCCGGCCGCTTTCGTATATATCTGTCCATCAATTATCTGGTCGAGAAAGACATCATAAATAGTTGAGAGCAGACCTTCAACCCAGAAAACATCATGATTGTTGCAGCTGGTAATAGCCCCAAATTCCGCAGAGGTATCATTGGACAAGGGAATCTCCAGTGTAGACCCATCAACAGCAAAAACACGGTATCCAAACCAGTTTTTTGGACAGTCAAGGTGTGTATAAACCATTTCAACCTGTTTATCCAAAAGTTCTTTGAAAAGATCCGGCAGAATTCCTTTTCTGGCTTTTGAAACAGCCTGCCTGGAAACATCAGGAAAATCAATGTCCGGAAGCTGGCGCTGAAGATCAGACAATTCAATATCCATGGAACGTTTTTTTGAATGGACAAGATAAGCAACAACCTGTTTCAATGTCAGTTTACGATATCGCACAAAAGAATTTGGACGTCGAAATCGTTCAAGAAATTCATCGGAATTAATCCGTTCATGTAGCTGTGTCAAAATCAAAGAAATTAAATCATAATAATTCATGGCATTATCTCCTAAAAAAGTATATATTCAAGAGGCTGCGCCGCAAATTTTGACCAATTTGTCAAGTAGACATAGTGCTGATATTTTACGCTCGAAATTGTATATTTTTACTATTTGATTTTCAAAGAACAAGTAAATCGATTTAAAGTCCTTAAGTTGACGCTAAGTTCCCAACATTGGGGTCAGACTCAGACATTTTACAAAAGATATGTTTAAGGAACTTTATTTTCAGCACTGGCCGGTGGAATTAAAATACAAAGAATTAAAGAGCCGCTTTGCTATGGAAGAGTTTTCCGGTGCTACTGCAACTTCTATCATTCAGGAATTTTATATCAATATGCTTCTTTCAAATCTTGTTTCCCTTATCAAGAATGACGCAGATGAAGAAATAGACATCACTTCCAAAAGTTCCAATAAATTTCGTTATCAGGCTAATCGCGCATTTATCATCGGACGGATCAAGATCATCTTTCCAAAGATCCTCTGTGATCTGTCTAAACTCTCAGTTATTGAGAAGCTGTACAAAGAAGCTGTCCGGTGCCGTTCACAGATCCTTCCTGGAAGATCATTTCAAGAAAAAAATTAAAGTCAAAAGGACGTTCACATTTTAGAAATAAGAAAGCTGCCTTGTAAATAAAAACACTGTTACATTTAAGCTCTATTTAAGTGCGCCTTTTTGGTGAATTTTCTAACTGGTTGAGGATTAATCCTGCATTTTTGCGGTAAATCATAGTATATAATTAGGATAAAATCTGACGATTTTCCTTAAGTTGACGGTAAATTGACCACATTGGGGTCAGACCCTGGAAGTCTGTCGGCTTTTTTCTTCTCTCTTTCCACTCTATATCCGATTTTATAATTCTTTTATAGATCTTTTAGCTCTGCTTTATTCTTTTTAGCTGTACTTCATAGGGTCAGACCTAGACATTGACCCTGACATTCTTTAATATCTTTTAACAAATCATCAACGCTAATGATTTTTCTATTATGTTGATCGTAAATTATTTTTTCACAGAAGAAACAATTTCCATCTGATTTTTCTAAGACCACATTGGGGTCAGACCCCAATGTGGTCCGTCAAAGGTGGACGTCATCAGTATCGTAAAAGCACTTGAAGCACTCAGCTCATATGTAACATTGTAAATGAAACAGATAATCCGGCAGGAAATCTGCCGGATTGCACAAAAATGCCAATGACACAAAACTCAGCAGATCTGTGACATGGGAGCAAATCTGATCAGTGACAAACTGAGAAATCAGCAACACTTCCCACTTGCCACTCTATACCCGATTTTATAATTCTTTTATAGATCTTTTAGCTCTGCTTTATCCTCTTTAGTTGTACTTCACAGAGTCAGACCCCAACGTTCACTCAATAGAACCATTTAATCTTATCGTATTATATATTTACCTTTTATAAGGCGAAGGAGAATATAAACATAGCTGAATTCTCCTATCGCTTACTAAATCAATTTCTATTTTTTCTTCCCACTTGCCACTCTATACCCGATTTTATAATTCTTTTATAGATCTTTTAGCCCTGCTTTATCCTTTTTAGTTGTACTTCGTAGGGTCAGACCCCGGAAGGCTCCTTATTGTGTTCATATTGCTTTAACTGAGCATCCTTAACACATACAGATTCGTAATTTCTTTATGTTATACTTCCTTTAGAAAACTTTTAGAACATATTTACTCATTTTATTATTATTTCAAAGGGTCTGACCCAAATGTCGGAAATTCTTCTCTCTTTCCACTCTATTTCCGATTTTATAATTCTTTTATAGATCTTTTAGCTCTGCTTTATCCTCTTTAGTTGTACTTCATAGGGTCAGACCCCGACATTCTTTATGTTTAGTTTGCGGATTGCTTTATGGCAGCCCCTGTTGGGTCTGAATCCCATCATCTCATCATAAAACATTGGTTCGAATACTGCTTCCAGTATCCTGCGCAGTGCTTCCTGTACCAGCTTGTCTTCATAACAGTAGATACTAAGTGGCCGCATCTTCCCATTGTCCTTTGGTATTTCTACCAGTCTTGCTGGTTTAGGCTTATAGGATTTCTTCTTCAAACTTTCTATAAGGGCTTCTAGATTTTCTTCCAGATTTCTTCCGTATTCTTCTTTAGTAACTCCATCTATTCCTACGGCTTTCGTTCCATCCATCTGGACATGACAGTTCTCAAGCATCTCCTTATTAATAAGATGCCCCAGTGATGTAAAGACCATGTCTGGGTTTTCTTTTGATAATTGTGATATTCTCGCCAATTTCGTTTCCATTAGTTCCCCTATCTCTGTGTATAGCTAATGTTTCCTCTTTGATATAGTTTCGCAGGCCAGAACTGCGAGGCACAGTTCTCTCTCGACTTCCCTCCGGTATTTATTTTGTTCATACCTTCACCGGTACTGTTCGGGCCTCCGACTACCTGCACTTCGTTTGTCTTTCTTCTTTTGGTTGGCGGACATACTTTTCATTTACACACTCTGAAAAGAAAATGCAGGTCCTCTCCAGTTGACATATAGTCCCTGTCTGACATGAATAGTTTCAACAACACCGCAGAGGCATGCAAAATCTCACCATAACGATAAGTGCATATATTGTCTTCCACCCTGACCACGGTGTCGACCCTCTGATACTTTGGGATTTCGGTGCTCCATAGCTATCCCTGCTATCTTGCTGTCTACGCTTAGCCTGCGCGTTACCGTAACAGACTCAAGACTCGCTTCAAATGCTGTGGTTAGCAGCTTATTTGATGGGGCTTCCACCCACCGGACTATATACCCTTTGCTGGACGCACGGTCAGACCCCAATGTGTTCTATTTCTATACCCGATTTTATAATTCTTTTATAGATCTTTTAGCCCTGCTTTATCCTTTTTAGTTGCACTTCATAGAGTCGGACCCCAATGTTGGGAACTTAGCGTCAACTTAAGGACTTTAAATCGATTTACTTGTTCTTTGAAAATCAAATAGTAAAAATATACAATTTCGAGCGTAAAATATCAGCACTATGTCTACTTGACAAATTGGTCAAAATTTGCGGCGCAGCCTCTTGAATATATACTTTTTTAGGAGATAATGCCATGAATTATTATGATTTAATTTCTTTGATTTTGACACAGCTACATGAACGGATTAATTCCGATGAATTTCTTGAACGATTTCGACGTCCAAATTCTTTTGTGCGATATCGTAAACTGACATTGAAACAGGTTGTTGCTTATCTTGTCCATTCAAAAAAACGTTCCATGGATATTGAATTGTCTGATCTTCAGCGCCAGCTTCCGGACATTGATTTTCCTGATGTTTCCAGGCAGGCTGTTTCAAAAGCCAGAAAAGGAATTCTGCCGGATCTTTTCAAAGAACTTTTGGATAAACAGGTTGAAATGGTTTATACACACCTTGACTGTCCAAAAAACTGGTTTGGATACCGTGTTTTTGCTGTTGATGGGTCTACACTGGAGATTCCCTTGTCCAATGATACCTCTGCGGAATTTGGGGCTATTACCAGCTGCAACAATCATGATGTTTTCTGGGTTGAAGGTCTGCTCTCAACTATTTATGATGTCTTTCTCGACCAGATAATTGATGGACAGATATATACGAAAGCGGCCGGCGAACGTGATCCGGCAAGAGAGCACTGGACCCGGCTGCAGGAACTGAACCTTGCCGACAATGCCCTGCTCATTTTTGACCGTGGATATTACTCAAAAGAATTATATGAGGACCTGGTTTCCAATGGATGCAACGTTTTGATGCGTTTAAGAAAAGACAATAAATTTTGCAAATTAGGTTCCGATGATTTTTCATGGACAGCTACTTCCGCAAATGGCAAACCGATCCTTTACCGGGTTGTAAAAGTTCCTCTGCCCCAAAAGTCCAAGGAAGCAAATGAGTATCTGGTAACTAATATTATAAATCCATCTATCTCTCCATCCTTGTTATATAACCTTTATTTTGAACGCTGGAATATCGAAACAAAATACAGGGAACTAAAAGACTGGTGGGAACTGGAAGAATTTACAGGGACAAGCTGTAATTCTATTGAGCAGGAATTATATATAAACCTGTTATTCTCCAATATTGCAGCGCTTGTCAAAACAGAAGCTGACAACATTGTAAGGGAAAAAGCATTTGTAAAAAACAAATGGGCATATCAGGCAAAAAGGACTTTTATCATAGGCGAAGTCAAAGCTCTTATGCCCAAGTTCCTTTTTATGTCCATGGAAATACTGCCAGTTATCATGAATTTAATCATAAAAGCATCAAAAAAGCGTTCACAGATTCACCCTGGCAGATGCTATGAACGCTCTAAAAAGAACAGAGACCGGAAACACATTTCACACAAGAAAATCCGTTCTCTAAACACATCTACACAAGATATAGCCATTTTGAAAGGCCTATCCTGTATCAGGTCTTATTAGACTATACCATAAATTCTGCAATAAGGCGATATAATTTTTTACTATTTAATTTTTAAAGAACATATTTTAATACATACAGGTATAATTCATTTAAGTTGACGCTAAGTTCCCAACATTGGAGTCTAGAGGCACTATGAAGTGCAAATAAAAAGGATAAAGCAGAGCTAAAAGATCTATAAAAGAATTATAAAATCGGAAATAGAGTGGAAAGAGAGAAGAAAAAAGCCAGAGTTCCTGCTATAATACTTACATCAATGTTTGAGGCACTTTTTTCTGTTCCTTTTTTTAAATGGCACTGCTCTGGCAGTTCTTTTGGACCACATTGGGGTTCTGACCCCAATGTGGTCGAATCAAAAAACGTTTAGAAAAATTGCTTAAAAGAAACGATTTACTATTCATCTGAAAAAATACGCAGAATACCGGAACTCAGGCAGAATGCAGGTCTTACCACACCGCTTCTGGCAGGGCTTGTTCATACGAAACTGTATCTGCCTGCGACCGGGGCAGGCGTGCCATATACCAGTGGATTCAATACTGCGTCCGGTGTGGCATCAATTGTAGCAGCAGATGAAGGCGATGAAGAATCCAGAGTCCTTTACAATAACGGAGACGGAACCTGGATCGATGAGAACGGAAATCTTTATGAAGAGTAAATGAAAAGAAACGTTTTCCGTAAGCAAATAAGGGAATGGAAAACATTTCTTTTTTTATAAAATGTTATATGAGATATAAAAGCTATTTTGAAATATAATTATTTGATAAGAAAGACATTTTTATTTTACAACAAACAGACATTTTTATGATAAAATATCGATAAAAATAATTTTGGACTGTAACAAAAGTCGTTGCAGTGTCTAAACTACATCAAATGGATACGGAGGAAGAAATGTGCGGGATTTGTGGATTTACAGGTTACAGACAGGATCAGAAGACAGTAATTGAAAGGATGATGAAAGCCATTGAACATAGAGGCCCGGATAGTGAAGGCTCTTTTTGCAGGGAGAAGATTACGCTGGGCTTTCGAAGACTTAGTATTATTGATTTAGAAGATGGGCAGCAGCCTATGGAAAGTGCGGACGGAAACCTGCATATTGTTTTTAATGGGGAAATCTATGATTATAAGGAACTGCGGGCAGAACTTGAGGCTTCCGGCATTTCTTTCTGTACCCATTCTGACACGGAAGTTCTGGTAAATACCATTCAACAGTATGGTGAGAAGGCACTGGATAAGCTCAGGGGAATGTTTGGGTTTGCAGTATGGAATGAAAAAGAGCAGACTTTGATGCTTGCAAGGGATTTCTTTGGAATTAAGCCTGTGTACTGATGCCGAAATAGATGGACATTTTGTATTTGCTTCTGAAATTAAGAGTATTCTTGCATTTCCAGGCTATGAAAGAAAAGTAAATCAGAAGGCCCTGGAGCAGTATTTGTCATTTCAATATGCCCCTCTGGAAGAGACCTTTTTTAAGGGAATCTATAAACTTATGCCCGGACATATGCTTTTATATAAAAACGGAAACTATGAAATAAAGACTTATTTCAAAACAAAGCTTACACCTGGCAAGTGGAACCGTAAGACGAATATGGATCAGCTGCGGAGCCAGCTTGCAGAGATTTTAAGGGATTCGGTGAAGCACCACATGTTAAGCGATGTGGAAGTCGGCGCGTTTTTATCCGGGGGAGTGGACTCCGGGTATCTGGCTTCTGCCTCCGGTGCAGATCAGGCATTCACAGTGGGATTTGATGAGGGAGACCGATATAGTGAAGTAAACAAAGCTGCCAAAGTGGCAGAAAAAGCAGGATTGAAACACCATGTGAAAATCATATCCAAGCAGGAATTCTGGGATGCCCTTCCAGATGTGATGTATCGATATGGATGAACCACTTGGGGATGCCTCTGCAGTTGCACTTTATTTTCTTTCCAAAGAGGCTGCCGGACATGTTAAGGTAGTCCTTTCCGGGGAAGGCGCAGATGAACTTTTCGGTGGATACAATATTTACAGAGAACCTGAAGCATTAAAGAAAGTTGCCTGGATTCCGTTCGTGCTCAGACGCGCTGTCAAAAAACTGGCTGCAAAGCTGCCAGACGTGAAAGGACGGGATTTCCTTATCCGCGCAGGAATGAAAGTAGAAGAACGCTTCATCGGAAATGCATATATTTACTGTGAAAAAGAGAAAGCACAGATTTTGAAAAATAAAGTAACAGGACCTTCCACGCAGGAATATTTAAGTCAATTTTATGAAGAGCTTGAGTCAGAAAACAGAGGCTCACTTCAAGACATGGAAAAAATGCAGTCTGTAGATCTGAACTACTGGCTTCCTGGCGATATTTTGCAGAAAGCAGATAAAATGAGCATGGCACATTCCCTGGAAGTCAGGGTACCGTTTCTGGATAAAGAAGTTTTTAACTTTGCAGCAAAGCTTCCGAAAGAAGCCAAGATTGCAGCAGGTACAACCAAATATATTTTCCGTAAAGCTGTTTCAGAATTTCTTCCACAGGAAACCAATGAACGGAAGAAACTTGGTTTTCCCATTCCAATCCGTGTGTGGCTGCGGCAGAATGACTGGTATCAGATGGTAACAGATTTATTTACCTCGAAAGAAGCAGAAGAATTTTTCCATACAGAGAAACTGCTCCAGCTCCTGAACAACCATAAAGATAAAAAAGCAGATAACAGCCGTAAAATCTGGACAGTTTTAACATTCCTTATCTGGTACGATAGATTTTTTACTACATGTTCGAAGTGAGAGAGTTGGTTATGAGACGGTAAACATGTAAATGT
>NZ_JBWLUT010000001.1:0-4919 GCF_056504575.1 Blautia sp. CGZ-1-C1 | reverse complement strand
TCACTGACGGAGCATTTATCCAGACATGGGTTCCTTATAAGGAAGATGTATGGGTATGTCGTGTAGCGAATAGTCTTTTTGGCAGTTATAATCCATATACAACTATGGTTTATGGAGACTGGTATTTTGCAAAAGCTGATAAACATACAGGATGCGTATATCTCAATAATCGTGCTCTTTATGAAGCAGGAAGCGTGGAAGAATGCATCAAAGGTGCGGTTTATGAGTGTAGCTGGGTTCCGGAAGAATCTACTTATAAATGGTATACAGAGCAGGATCAGGAAAAAGATGAGACAGTAATTTATGCTAATTTCCATGGGAAAAATCCAAATGAGGAAAATGTAGAAATCAACGTACGTCGTGAATGCTTTATGCCATCCAAAACCGGTGTAGGATATATCACAGTCAGTGGTTTTGGAGTTACCAAAGCAGCTACTACCTGGGCTCCGCCGGCAGCTTATCAGGATGGCATGATTGGCCCTCATTGGAGTAAAGGATGGATTATTGAGGACTGCGAAATTTCCAACAGTAAATGTGCAGGTATTTCTCTTGGAAAATATTATGATCCTGATAACGATCATTATTTTACGAATAAATATGTTAAGAGTCCTACACAAATGGAAAGAGATGCGGTATGCCGGGGACAGTATCATGGATGGCTTAAAGAAAAGGTAGGAAGTCATATTATCCGCCGAAATAATATCCATCATTGTGAACAGGGTGGTATTATTGGCCGAATGGGTGGTGTATTCAGTATTATTGAGGACAACCATATTCATCATATCAACAATATGATGGAACTTGGTGGAGCAGAGATTGCAGGAATTAAGATGCATGCTGCAATTGATGTTATTATGAGGAGAAATCATATTCATCACTGTACGATGGGAATCTGGTGTGACTGGGAAGCTCAGGGTACGCGACTTTCTCAGAACCTTCTTCATGATAACCAGCGTCCGGCATTTGCAAAACAGCTAAAAGGCGGCATGATGTGTCAGGATATTTTTGTTGAGGTAGGTCATGGGCCGACTCTTATTGATAACAATATTCTTTTGTCAGATGTCAGTCTGCGTTTCGCTACGCAGGGAGTGGCTATGGTACATAACCTGATCTGTGGTGCTTTAACTTGTGTGGGTGAAGGAACCGGATGGCGTTATACTCCTTATCATATGCCTCATCGCACAGAGGTCATGGGATTTATGACAATACTTCATGGAGATGACCGTTTCTATAATAATATTTTTGTGCAGAAATGGCCTTCAGAAGATTTTATTACAATGCATGATTCTGACGATGGATTTGATTCTGAGAATCGAAGAGTCGGAACATGGATGTTTGATGAGTATCCAACTTATGACGAATGGATTTCCCAGTTTGATTTCACAAAACCTGCTGATATGAAAAAACTGGAACCAGTTCATTTTGATCATTTACCGGTGTGGAGTGAAGGAAACGTTTATCTTAATGGAGCCAAAGCATGGAAACATGAGAAAGATGGTTTTGTTTCTTCTGAGAACGCAAAGGTAGAGTTGACAGAGAAAGATGGAAAATATATTCTGGATACGAATATATACGAGATTCTTGGAGATTTCTCGGACCGTATGATTAATACAGAAATTTTAGGAAAAGCTTTTGAACCGGAAGAATTTTTTGAAAATCCGGATGGAACACCGATAAGATTTGACTCTGACTACTTTGGTGGACATAGAGGTGCTAAGGTAATTCCTGGACCTTTTGCAGAGAAGGAAGAGATTGGGAAGAACGTTAATATGAGTACTTGTGCTTTAAACAAACTGTAAAGCAGTTATGAGTAAGTAGCGAAGCGGATTGCCAATAAATATATCTGTTGCGCTTGAAAATGGAAATATATATAAATAATGAGACCCTCACTGTTATATTTATCTGGCAGTGAGGGTCTTGTTTTCCATAAAGAGAAGTAAGTCAATTAAGCAGATAAAGTCATTCGCTTACGTTACGTGTTTTTATGCGGAATAACTTTTTGCAGTTTATTGGTACTTGCTTAATCTGGTTAAATAGAAATTATTTATAAAATAATTCAACAATCTTTAATACTACTTCAACAGCGATATCCATACCTTCTATAGTGATATGTTCATAAGGCCCATGGTAAGCGTGTCCGCCGGTTCCGAGGTTTGGGCAGGGCAGGCCCATGAAGCTTAACCGGGCGCCGTCTGTGCCGCCGCGGATCGGAGTGATCAGTGGTGGGGTATTGCATTCTTTGCATGCAGAAACTGCGCAGTCGATTAGTTCCATGCATGTGTCGATGATTTCTTTCATGTTTCGGTATTGTTCTGTGATGGTAAGGTTTACGGTTCCGGTGCCCCATTTTTCATTTAATATTTTGGTGATGTGCTGCATTGTTTTTTTGCGGGCTTCGAAGGATGAGATATCGTGATCGCGGATGATGTAATCGAGAGTAGCGTTTGATACATCGCCGTTCATGGAACAAAGGTGGAAAAATCCCTCATAGTCTTCGGTATCGCGTGGAGTATCGGCTGATGGAAGCATGGAATTAAATTCCATAGCGACTAATGCTGCATTTATCATGGTGTTTTTGGATGAACCGGGGTGGACGTTGACGCCGGTAAATTCTACAACTGCTCTGGCTGCATTGAAGTTTTCGTACTGGATTTCGCCTTCTGTATCGCCGTCGAGTGTGTAGGCGTAATCTGCATCGAATTTTTTTACATCAAAATGCGCTGGTCCCATTCCAATTTCTTCGTCTGGAGTGAATGCGATGGAGAGTGGGCCATGAGGGATATTTTCACTGTTCAGTCGTTCAATCATGGTCATGATTTCGGCGATTCCGGCTTTATCATCTGCGCCGAGAATTGTGGTTCCGTCGGAAGTAATCAGAGTTCTGCCTTTTAAGGTTGAGAGATGAGGAAACATTTTCGGGGAGAGAACTCTGCCGCTGGTTCCAAGTGTAAGTTCTTTGCCGTCATAATCTGGAGTAACAACGGGAGTAACCGGATGATCGCAGAAATCAGATACGGTATCCATATGTGCGATAAAACCGAACTTTTTGCGAGATTCATATCCGTTGGTTGCCGGAATGTGTCCATAGACATAACAATGTTCATCTACACTGGCGTCATCTACTCCCAGTTCTTTTAACTCCTGCACAAGCTGTCTGGCAAGGTCGAACTGGTATTGTGTGGATGGGGATGTATTGGTTTCTTCGCTGCTTGGGGTGAAAACTTTTACATAAGATAATAAACGTTCGTATGCTTTCATAAATTTAATCCTCCTGGATGAAGCTGGAATTGTGTTTTGAAAAAAGTATTCAGCTTTGATGATGTAAGTATAACACGTTAATGAAGCTACGTAAAAAATTTTATATAAGATAGTTTTTCTGTTTTTGTACATATGGAAGATATACTTGAGATATGCTAGAATAAAAACAGTTACAATTTTCTGAGCGGAAATTATTGTAGTGGTAGAGGAAGTTACAAAAAAGATAATTTATAGCAATCCTGAGGTTGTTATAGGAAAGGCAAGAGGGGGAAATGAAGAAAGAGGAAAAGTGCGCAATTCAGGAGAATGGCACAAAGAAGCAGAGTACAGAAGAACAAAGTCCGAAAGAATATAGTCCGGTGGAAGAAAGTACATTAAAAAGGAAACTGCAATATTATAGTGGTGAGATTCAGCGTGATGTGGGGAATCTTGTGAAATGGCTGATGATAGCAGTTGTTGTGGGATGTATTGTGGGGGCGGCCAGTACGCTGTTTTCTTTTGTGTTAAAAGGAGTGACCAGTTACAGGAAGGAAAATGGATGGACGTTTTATTTGTTGCCGATGATGGGACTGATTATTGTATTTCTGTATGAGAAATTTGGTAAGGATGATGGAGGTACAAATCAGGTACTTTCTACGGTAAGATCACAGGATGATGTGCCACTTTTGTCGGCACCGTTGATTTTTATTTCTACGGCGCTTACGCATCTGGCGGGTGGTTCCGCGGGACGTGAGGGAGCTGCGATTCAGCTTGGCGGAAGTATTGCGAATCAGCTCGGAAGATGGATTCATCTGGATGAAGAGGATCGGCATGTGATTGTTATGTGCGGTATGAGTGCAGCTTTCTCCGCATTGTTTGGAACACCGATGGCGGCAGCTGTGTTTGCGCTGGAAGTTGTAAGTGTGGGAGTTATGTATTATACGGCATTGATGCCTTGTATGATCGCTTCATTGGTCGCATCTGGGTTTGCTGCCGGAATGGGAGTTACGCCGGAGGCTTTTCATGTGGTGGATATTCCGGAGCTGACGATTGAGACTGGCTTGAAAATGGGAGTTGTGGCATGTGGATGTGCAGTGGTCAGTATTGTATTTTGTATGGTATTGAACGGTGTTGCAGGGGTTTATACAAGATGGATTAAAAATTCGTATGTCCGTGTAGTTGTGGGTGCCTGTCTTGTAATTGGAATTACATTGCTTCTTGGGACAACAGATTATATGGGAGCTGGTGCGGAATTGATCGAGAAAGCAGTGGAAGAAGGGCAGGCAAGGCCGTTGGATTTTTTCTGGAAGCTGATTTTGACCGCATTGACGATGCGTGCAGGCTTTCGTGGTGGTGAGATTGTACCGTCGTTTTGTATCGGGGCAACGTTTGGATGTGTGATGGGAAACTGGCTGGGACTTTCACCGTCTATCTGTGCGGCATGTGGTATGGCTGCTGTGTTCTGTGGAGTGACAAACTGTCCGATCACATCGATTCTGATTGCATTTGAGATGTTTGGATTTAAGGGTGTTTCTTTTTATCTGATCGCGGTGTCTATCAGCTATGCGGCTTCAGGATATTATGGATTGTATAAGGATCAGACGATTGTGTATTCAAAGTATAAGGCGAAATATGTGAATAGGCATACGAGGTTTTAAATGAATAAGTAATGACTTTTACTG